>JAIOYR010000010.1 GCA_021740995.1 Taibaiella sp. | reverse complement strand
GGGCACAGGGTGATAGGGGTATCGACTAAGGAAAACAGGGGCAACTATGACGAGCACTACCAGATAGAAAAATATGAGCATGGTGCATTCCCGGCGATAGAGGGTAGCGTAGATGGGCTTGTGTACTATCCGGGTACTATCAATCTGAAACCGTTTGGGCGGTTGACTGCGCAGGACTTCATGACGGATTATGCGGTGAATGCACTGGGTGCAGTGGCGTTTGTGCAGGCATACCTGTCCCATCTGAAAAAAAGCAGTGCAGGCTCGGTAGTATTTATGAGTTCAGTAGCTGTGCAGTCGGGCATGCCCTTTCATGCCTCTATAGCTATGGCAAAAGCCGCACTGGAAGGGCTGACCCGATCGCTGGCGGCAGAGCTGGCTCCAGCGATAAGGGTAAATGCAGTGGCTCCATCGCTGACTGATACCCCGTTGGGAGAAAGATTTTTAAACACACCCGACAAAGCAGAAGCATCACAGAAAAGAAACCCTATGAAAAAGATAGGTAGTGCTGAGGATGTGGCTAATGCTATTACATTTTTGCTGTCAGAAAGATCTGCTTGGATAACGGGGCAGATACTGGCGGTAGATGGTGGCATGAGTACCCTAAAATTATAATTTGAATAGATGAGTAAACTGGAATTCAGTAGTAAGGACATACAAGGTTTTGAGCAGCGATACCGGGCAAGGTTCATCAATTCGCTGGGTGGCTATAAGAGCTTGTCGCTTATAGGCACTCGCAGCAGGGCTGGCAATACCAATTTGGCGGTGTTTAATTCGTTTTTTCATATAGGAGCCAATCCGCCCTTGTTTGGGTTTATAGTGCGGCCCAATAGTGTGGTGCGACACACGCTGAGCAATATACTGGAGACGAGTATATTTACGGTGAATCATGTGCGGGAGGAGTTTTATGTGGCTGCTCACCAGACCTCCGCGCGGTATGATGGAAATGTGTCGGAGTTTGCAGCAGTGGGGCTCACCGAGGAATTTAAGCCAGGCTTCTATCCGCCGTTTGTAGCAGAGAGCGAGGTGAAAATAGGGGCGGCTTTCAGACAGCGAATAGACATAGCACAAAACGGCACAGTGATGATAATATCTGAGATAACCTATGTGAGCATACCCGAAGGCAGTCTGGAAGAAGATGGTTATATAGACTTAGGCGCTGCAGGCACAATAACATGTAGCGGGCTGGATAGCTATCACCGCACAGAGAAAATAGGGAGGTTGACCTATGCCAAACCTGGTATCATGCCACAACACATCACGAAACCGGGCATTGAATAAAGAGATCCCGAAAATGGGGTCTTTTGTATTTGTAATGCCCTTAAAAATGCTGCAAATTCTGCCGCAAATAAAAAAAGCGTTGCAATCAATTGATATGCAACGCTTTTTTTTGTAAAAGTGACCCGGATTGGATTCGAACCAATGACCCCCAGCTTAGAAGGCTGGTGCTCTATCCAGCTGAGCTACCGGGCCGGCAGTGCTGGTGTACTTTTTATAATATTTGGCAATTTTGCCACTTACTTTTAATATAATCTTTCCCTATTCCCGACTTCAAATATACTTCTCTTTTTCTTGCTTCAATCCTATTCGAATATTCTTCCATAAAGAAGAGTGTCCAAGGTCGATGGGCTTTGGTAGAGCGATTACCTCCATTGTTATGCATGATGACTCGTTTTGTTACGTCTTGCGTCATACCCACATAAAAGTGACCATTAACCGTACTTCTTATTACATATACAAAGAACATTTTCCTTTATCAGTTTTATCCAATATCCGTGACCCGGATTGGATTCGAACCAATGACCCCCAGCCCTGCCTACCGCAGGCAGGTTAGAAGGCTGGTGCTCTATCCAGCTGAGCTACCGGGCCGGTAGTGCTGGTGTACCTTATGTAAAAACTTCAAAAAATCAAAATTACTACTACTCCTAAAAGTGTGCAAAGGTAAGGAAATAATCAGTAGAAAAGTAATCATTCATCAGGTGCTTCGCCATCCTGCAATATTTTAGCATTTACAAGATTGTTTTGATAGTTCCACATATCATTGCTCCAGGCAAACCCATCGTAGTGTCCACTGGGAACATAGGTATACTTACGGCTCGGGTCATTAGTGACAGAGGTGAGCTTATCAAAAACTATTATTTCTTTTTCCGCATCCCAGTTCATGGAAGCTGATACTTCTTTTTTGTACTCCAGTACAAATCGGTTTATTCTTTGTTTAGGGAAATTCTTTGAAGATACACCGAAAATAGGCATGCCGAAAGTAACGCCTTTCCCATCGAAATACATAGGGTCCAGTACTTTGCGGTTGCTGAGCAAGCCTCCGGAGTTGAGCCCGAAAAGCGTATATACTTTTCGCCCGTTTACATTATGCGACATAATGCGGTAATACAAAGCACCAAACCACTTGCCACCAGAGAATACGCTATCTTCCAGCCCTTTGTCTACCTGCTCGCTAAAGTCATTGAGGCCAATTAGTTTAAGTTGAGATTGCTGCAATTGTATAGCTCCATAGTAGCGCTTGGTGAGCTTAGTAGGCTCTACGCCCCAATTGAATATACGAAAAGTTTTGTCGTCGGAGTAGATGATATTGATGACTTTTTGCAGCGTATCGAATTGGTAACTGTATGAATTTGGTATTTTTAAAGTACGCACTAGTTGTTTTGCAAAACGCTCGCTATAAATAACACGAGTATCGGGAATTAGCGCCTGAAACATAGAGTCTGCAGTAATTACCAGCGAGTCTTCCATTTTCCTGAATTTTTCCAGGTCCTGAGCACTTATTGATTGTGCATTGCCGGAGTAACCTGCTGTAAGGAACAAAATGAATAATGCGATAAATTTATTTAATCTGTTCATTTACGCTTTGATTTTCGTTGAGTCAAACATAAAAAAGATTTTGTTAAAGATACACCAATTGTTGAGCACAAAAAGTATGTAAGATATTGTGAGATTACAGCATGCAGTGGCCATTAAAAATTCAATTTTTGAATGACGTGAGCGTTATTGGTAAAATATTCTGTGCCGTATCTGATTTGCCTGACACTTATTTCCTACTATTCCTCTCACTTTTTTACTTTTAATAATTAGCTAAACCGTACATTCGCCTACAGAACAGTAAAAGATATGGCTTCAAAATCAGAGACCAAACATATAGCCGTTGCCGGCAACATTGGTTCCGGGAAAACAACACTGACAACTATGCTGGCAAAGCACTATAAGTGGCAGCCTCACTTCGAAGATGTGGAGCACAATCCCTATCTTGTAGACTTTTACGAAGACATGCATCGCTGGTCTTTCAACCTGCAGATATACTTTCTCAATAACCGTATAAAACACCTTATAGACATTCGAAACGGCAAGGAGACTGTGATACAGGACCGCACTGTATTTGAAGATGCTTACATTTTTGCTCCCAATTTGTTTGATATGGGGCTGATGACCAAACGGGACTTTGAAAACTATGCATCTTTTTTTCAAAATCTGAAAACATTGATAAAACCGCCTGATTTACTTATTTATCTGAAAGCATCTATTCCCACACTGGTAGATCAGATACAGAAAAGAGGAAGGGAATATGAAGAAAACATAAGGCTTGATTATCTGAAAAGGCTCAATGGGTTTTATAACAAATGGATAGATGGTTATAAAGAAGGCCCACTGCTCATAATAGATGTAGACAATTGCAATTTTGCCGAAAAGGAAGAAGACTTTGCAGATGTGGTGCGCAAGATTGACGCACAACTGCATGGACTGTTCAGTGGAAGTAAAAAATAATATCTTCTTTTTGTAACATTTTCAGGGTTTCTGCTATTTACTTGAAGCAATCATTGTTCTGATCAAACCTGAAACATTACCTAGTACATGAGGTATTTACTATACACTCTTATTTTCTCATTGGGATGCAGTAATATATATGCAGGCGTAATAAAAGGTAAAGTAACTGACACTAAAAAGGAGCCCTTACCTTATGCTACTATATATCTCGAAGGCACTACCATAGGTGTTAATGCAAATGGCATTGGTGATTACGAACTAAGCATTGGTCCCGGCACTTACAAAGTAGTATGCCAGTATATAGGGTTCCGGCAGAGTTCTTTCAACATTACTATTGCCGGCAACGAAACTGTAGAACACTCTTTTGAGTTGAAGGAAGAGCATCTGGAGATGAAAGAGGTAGTGATTCGTGCCTCTAGTGAGGATCCTGCATATCCAATAATCAGAAATGCTATAAAGCGCAGAAAATTCCATCTGGAACAGGTAAAATCTTTCCAGACCGGTATCTATTTCAAAGGTGTGATGCGTTCAAGACAGTTGCCTGATAAATTTATGGGTCAGAAAATAAAGACCGCAGACCTTGGTGTAGATAGTGTGGGTAAAGGTGTGCTATATCTTACAGAGTCTGAAGCTGACTATTATGCCAATGGTGATAAAGAAAAGACCATAATACACTCAGTACACGAAAGTGGAAATCCGAATGGTTTAGGCTTCTCCCGGTTTCCGTCTGTTATTACTTTTTACGAAAACAATGTAAATATATTTGGCAAGACATCCAGAGGGTACATTTCACCAATAAGTGAAAATGCGCTCAATTATTACAAGTACAAACTGCTAGGTTCGTTTGAAGAGCAAGGGCATAAAATATACAAAATCAAGGTAACTCAAAAACGCCTCTACGAGCCGTGTTTTAATGGTACTATCTATATTGTGGACGACGAATGGGGTATTCATAGTCTGAATATGTCTTTAGCGAAACAATCTGGTTTGGATATGGTAGATACGCTGAAAGTGGATCAGGTATTTCTGCCATTGCAAAAAGACTCGTGGGTGATAAAGAGTCAGATACTCTATTTTACCATTAAGTTTATGGTGTTTGATATCACCGCATCCGCTGTGGCTGTATATAACCGGCAGAAACTAAATGAAGCAATTCCAGACTCGGTATTTGCAGGAAAAATTGTGAGCCAATATGACAAAACAGCAAACAAAAAAGACACATCGCACTGGCAGAACCGCCCGATACCTCTGGTAGCGGATGAAGAAAGAGATTTTGTGGTGAAAGATAGTATTAACCTGATAATCAACGATCCAAAATATAAAGATTCTGTGCGCCGCAGGCAGAACAAGTTCAAACCAATGGGTTTGTTTTTGGGAGAGAGTACTTACTTCGGAAAAGAATACAAAAACAGGTTTAGTTTTAATTCATTATTGCTAGGCCTTGGCGATGATAATATGCTGAATTACAACATTGTAGAAGGCTTCAATGTGGCGCCAAAAGTGAGATGGCAGCATACTGTAGACACTGGCAAATTTTTAATAGCTGATGCTGCTGTCCGTTATGGTTTCAGCAATACACATTTCAATGCAATAGGCAGGTTGTATTATACTACCAGAGACAGGACATGGCTCAACCGGTCGTGGATGTATGGAGTAGAAGGAGGTAAGTATGTTTTTCAATATAGCCCTGACAATCCAGTAATGCAGTTCTTCAATACCTATCGGGCATTATATTACAGACTGAATGACCTGAAGATATACGAACGCTGGGAGGCTGCAGGTTTTCTACGTCGAAACTACGGCAATGGACTTTACTGGTTTGCAAAAGCGTCCTGGCAGCAGCGCCTGCCGCTGCAAAACACTACATACTATAGTATAAGTAAGAACAAGAGTCAGGCTTTTGAAGATAATGTCCCACCGGCCTTACAGAATGTTGCTAGCCCATGGGAGCAGCATAATGCAGCATTAATTCAGGCTACCATATCTTACAAGCCCGGCTTTACTTATACTCAGTATCCCGACTACAAAGTAGCCAACAGCAGTTCCTGGCCCCGCTTTAGCCTGTCTTATCAGAAAGGCATCCCTGATTTGCTGGGGAGCAAGACCGATTTCGATAAATGGAAGTTCAGTGTAAGCGATGACTTTAGCATGAAGTTATTTGGCAATTTGAAATACAACCTGATAACGGGTGGCTTTCTAAATACAGGTTATGTGTCTTTTCCTGATCTTATGCATATACATGGAACAAGAGGGGCCGGATATGCAGCGCCTTACCTAAAAAGTTTCCAGTTTGCGCCCTACTATGCTTTCAGCAACAAAGCCAATCTTTATGGCGAAGCACATATAGAATATCACCTCAATGGCCTGCTGAGTAATAAGATTCCGCTATTGCGGCAAGCAAGGTATTATCTGTTGTTTGGTGGCAATGCTTTTTATACTAATGAGCACACCTATTATACCGAGGCATTTGTAGGTATAGACAACATAGGCTGGAAGTTGGTGCGGCTGCTGCGAATAGACTTTGTGCAATCCTGGGATAGCAATATGGGACGAAATTCCGGTTTTCGGTTTGGAATCAATCTGAATGGAGTAGAAACAAACAGAAACAGCGCTACTGAAAGTGAGTGGTAATTTAGATAATGGTTGCTGTAACATCGGCAGCAAGGTTTTACCGACTAGCTGTCACAGGCTTGTAAAAACATTATGTTTAGCTATCTGAGTATACCTAATCAATTAGATTAATCTTCCTAATTTTGCTGCGTTGCCATTTACTTTAATAACTGCTGCGGCAATTTCACCTTTCACATTATTCATAACATGAGGTTACGGCTTGTCATTATACTTAGTATTATCGGGTTGGCTGAGTATTATAGTTTTATTGTAGTCAAGTCTTCAGTGCGCAATCTGCCATCGATATGGCGAACATCACTGATGGCACTTTATTTATCATTTACCACTATAAGTTGGCTGGGGCTTATACTTTTTCGTGCAGTAAACTGGGCTGCGTTGCCTCATCTACTTCGCAATGCTTATATAGCTTTTGTGCTGGGTTTTGTGGTGGGCAAGATATTGATACTGCTTGTAATGCTTGTAGATGATATAAGGCGGCTGCTCACCTGGCTTATATATTCACTTACTTATTACAACTCTCCTGTTGCGGAAACGGCCGCTAAAATTGACCGATCTACATTTATGAAACAGGCAGCAATAGTGCTGGGTGGGGTGTCTCTGGTAGGTTTTTCTGTGGGTATCACCAACAGGTACAAGTATCGGGTGCGCAAAATGAAACTGAGTTTTGCCTCATTGCCCGAGGCTTTTAAAGGATTACGTATAGTTCAGGTGTCAGATATTCATACCGGCAGCTTCGACAATCATGATGCAGTGGCGCAGGGTATAGAGCGCATCATGCACCAGAAAGCCGATATCATACTTTTTACCGGTGATCTGGTAAATAACATAGCTGACGAAGTAGATGATAAGTACAAAGAAATCTTCTCCCGCATCAAAGCCCCGATGGGTGTCTACTCTACATTGGGCAACCACGACTATGGCGACTATGTGCAGTGGCCTTCGCACACTGCAAAAAAAGAAAACCTGGAGAAGCTAAAAGGAGTGCATGCCGAGGTTGGCTGGCGATTGCTGATGAACGAGCATATAGTGCTGGAGCGTGGTGCCGAAAAGATTGCCCTTGTAGGTATAGAAAACTGGAGCGCAAAGGCAAACTTCCCTAAATATGGTGATATGAACAAGGCTTACGAAGGGCTACCCGAAAAAAACATCCCTTTCAAAATTCTGCTTTCGCACGATCCATCGCACTGGAGGGAGGAAGTTATCGCCAAATTTACTGATGTGAATTTGACGCTTAGCGGTCACACACATGGTATGCAGTTTGGAGTAGACAGCAAATGGTTCAAATGGAGCCCGGTGCAATATGTGTACAACGAATGGGCGGGCATATACAAAGAAGGCGAACAAAGACTTTATGTAAACAGGGGTTTTGGGTTTTTGGGATATCCCGGAAGGTTGGGTGTGCTGCCAGAGATAACGGTAATAGATCTTGTGTAATATTCATTTATTTATTGCCTCTATCACTTGTTCGTTGAGCGGCGATGTTTTGGAGTAGAAAATATTGGTCAATATTCCATGTTCATTGATCAGGTATTTCTGAAAGTTCCATTTCACGGCACTATCAGCATATTTATTGTACTTTTTTCTGGTAAGCCAGTGGTATATCGGCGCTTTGCGGATACCCTTCACAGATATTTTGGCTGCCATTGGGAAGGTTACATCGTATTTCATTTTGCAGAAAGCAGCGATTTTGTCATTGGACGCAGGTTCCTGAAACATAAAGTTGTTTGCAGGAAAACCCACAATTACCAACTTATCTGTATTCTGACGGTATAGTGTTTCCAGTTCCTGATATTGCGAAGTGAAACCACAAAATGATGCTGTGTTTACAATAAGTATCTTTTTGCCCCTGAAGGCAGCGAAGTCAATTATGCCTCCATCTATCGCATCTACTTTGTAATCATAAATATTGTCCGGCACCTTGACTGCAGGTGAAAATAAATTGCTGAGAAATGAGAACATTATATTTGTTGAGGAACATTTTTTTAAAGTTACGAATTTAAAAGGTCATGACTGGAATATTAATAAGAAGCGTAAAATATAGTTGTGATATGAAGCGCATTTCTTATTTTCGGGTGGTATGAAAGGAATAAAGCGGTGGAAAGCTGCAGACATTTTGGTGCAAGTATTGTCCTTGACATTGCCGTGGGTGTTTTTTTATCTTTTTCCAAATCACAAACGTTTATTTCATCTTGATAATCTTTTGCAAAGTTACACTGTGGTCGGTGCCAGTCAAATGGTAAGTTGCATAGCCAACAAGCTTAGGTTGCCGCTAGAATACAAAACAAAAAGCCGTGGTTGGTATGAGCTTGTGGTGCTCATTATTCTGCTAATGACAGCGATAGCTGCTGCGATGAATAGTATGATACTTGCGCTTATGTTATTGTTATACCTTAGCCCTGTACTTGCTGTATGGTATTTAGTGATTTCAGCGACCGAGCTACTAGGGTTATATAATATTCAATATAACAATCAGTCAGAATAGTTTCAAAGTATTATGCAAAAAAGAACCGTCGCTATTCTCATTCCGGCTTTCAAACTTTTCCTGATAGGAATGCCGGGAGTTGGTAAAAGTTATTGGGGGGCTATTGTTGCCCAACACATTGGCTTGCCATTTATAGATTTGGATACTTTAATAGCAAATGGTGAAGGGGTGGCTATAACTGAGTTGTTTGCTAAATATGGCGAAGCAAGTTTCAGGGAGAAAGAAAGAAATTATCTGAACCAGATTGCAACAAATAATACAGAACCGTCTGTAGTTGCCTGTGGTGGTGGTACGCCATGCTTTTATGATAATATGCAACAGATGAAAGAAGCGGGTAGGGTAGTGTATCTCTCGGCAGATATTGATTTCCTGATTGGAAACTTAACAAAAGAAGAAAATACCAGACCGCTGCTCACAAATAGGAATACTATAAGGCAACAATTGGAAATGTTGTACACTCAACGTAAAGAATATTATCATCAGGCTCATTATATTTTACAAGCCAAAGACATTTCAGTTGCTACCTTCGTTGAAATTTTAAGAGATGTATAAACAGGCATTAATAGCGGGTGCGGCGTTGGCGGCTGTTGCCGTAATTTTAGGGGCTTTTGGAGCTCATGCACTCAAAGAAATACTTCCAGCCGAAAAACTACCAATCTTCGAGACCGGAGTGCGATATCATTTTTACCACAGTTTTGCATTGCTTATTACAGGTATTTTATTTGCTCATTTTCCGGAGAAGCAATTGAAGCAGGCAACAGTTTTTTTTATAACAGGAATAGCCTTATTCAGTGGTTCTTTATATGCTATGGTTATGCTCAGTATTACCGGTGGTAGCATTGGTTTTTGGGGTATACTTACACCAATAGGTGGTTTGTTTTTTATACTTGGGTGGTTATTTGTTGTAATTGGAATAGCACGCAAAAAGTAAAAATCAACCGATTTCGACCACATTGCCTTAGATTAAAGTGTAACAGTAAATTCCGACCCTTCGTTTTCTCTGCTTTTTACTTCTATGGTGCCACCAAAAGACTCTACCTGAGCTTTTGTGATATACAAACCTATTCCTTTACTGTTTGGGTGATTGTGGAAAACTTGATTTAGTTTGAATAATTTATTGCCATATTTCACCAGATCTATACCCAAGCCATTGTCTTTAACAGAAAGTTTTATCTTCCCATCCTGCTCATATGTTTTTATGAGTATGTCCGGTATCCTGTCCGGACTAAGGTATTTTAACGCATTGCTTAGCAGGTTATAAATAATGCTTTCCAAAAAAACTTTTGGGTAATGAATTGTTTTAACATTCAATTCCAGCTGAACAAATGCTCCTGTTTCAAACACTAAACTATTTAGCTGATCCAATATTTCGTGAGTAATGGTGTACACATCACATTCATCAAAGGGTATATCCCTTTTCATGCTTATTTCTACCACATCCACCAGCGTATTTAGGCTTGTTACCAAAGAGTTGCTTCCTTCTTTCAGGTAATCAATTATATCTTTGACTTCTAGGCCTGTATCCTGCTCATCTTTTTGCTCATACTTTTCCTTCAGCATCTCTACGAGCATAGTAATATTGTTGGCTGGTCCACGCAGATTGTGAGCTATAATATTATTAAGTTCTTCCAGTTGGTTGATCCGATTTATGAGTCCGGTTCTGATTGCTTCCAGTTCGCTGTTTTTGCGGTTCAGTTCATCGGCAAGTGTTTTGCGGCGCGTGATGTCTACGACCTGCATCACATAATATTCAATCGAACCATTGTTATTGCGAACCTTAGAAATGGTGTGCATTCCCCAAAGTATAGTATTCTGCTTTGAGATATACCTTTTTTCAAGGGTGTAATAGTTAAGTACGTTCGATAACATTCTACTTAGCAATGTGTTATCATTATCATTATCATCGGGATGTCCCAGGTCCAGAAAGTTGTACTCTAACAACTCAGGTTTTGTATAACCTATGAAGTTACAAAAAGCGGTATTTACATCCAGAATATTACCTTCAGGACTCACTAGTGCCATGCCTATACCTGAAAAGTCGAATGCACTTTTGAAGGTTTCTTTGTAATCGTACGTGCTTCTGGTTACTTTTTCGTTGTATCTGATTATGTCTTTGAACTTCTTTTTGGTAATACGTCCATATAGAATGGTATCTTTCTTAGAAGTTGCTTTCTGTTCTTCACTATCTTGAGGAGCATCTTGACTCATCTTCATTAAATATTGGTTTGACGTTTAATTCACTTCACAATTTTAGGTATATAAATCTGCAAAACAAATATTAATCATGGTAAGCGTATGTTAAGGTATAAAAATTACCTGTTTTTTAAAATATATTTAAAATTGATAAACATATAATTATTATAATAATTATGCTCATTTTTTGAAGTAGATTTCGAATTTCTTCAGGAATATTAAATTTTATAACTGCTTTATTTTAGGGCAGATAAACCCTTACAAATATTACCGGCAATAGCGGGACCTTCGTAGATGAATCCTGTATATACCTGAACAAGCGATGCGCCAGCGTCGAGCTTTTCTTTAGCATCAGCTGCTGTGAAAATGCCACCCGATGCAATAATTGGTATCTTACCATTGCTGTTTGTGTGCATATACCTGATAACATCCGTAGAACGTTTGCGGAGTGGGGCTCCACTAAGACCGCCCATACCTATTGCTGCAACTTCTGTTTCAGCTGTACTAAGTCCGCTCCTGTCGATAGTTGTATTGGATGATACTATTCCATCAAGCTTTGTGGTACGAATAATGTCTATGATATCGTCCAATTGTTCGTTAGTCAGGTCGGGCGCAATCTTTAGCAGCAATGGCTTTTTGCCGCCTTTTTGTTTGTTGAGTGTCTGTAGCCTTGTAAGTAGTTGTGTAAGCGGTTCTTTGTCCTGAAGCGCACGTAATCCCGGTGTGTTGGGGCTGCTTACATTTACTACAAAGTAGTCGGCAACATCGTAAAGTTGCAGGAAGCATTTTTCATAATCATCTGCAGCCTGCTCATTAGGAGTGTCTTTATTCTTGCCTATATTGCCTCCAATGATGATTTTTTCGTTTCTCTTTCTCAGACGTAATACTGCTTCTGAAACCCCATCATTATTGAAGCCCATACGGTTAATCAGCGCCCTGTCTGCAGGCAACCTAAATAGTCTGGGCTTTGGATTTCCGGATTGCGGTCTTGGAGTTAGGGTGCCAATCTCTATAAAACCAAATCCCAGACAAGCTAGCGGGTCGGTGAATTTCGCATCTTTGTCGAAACCAGCAGCAAGCCCCACGGGGTTAGGAAAAGTAATACCCCACAGCGTACGTTGCAGTGACGGATGTTTCACTACAAACATACTTTTGAGTATTGACCTGATGAAAGGAACTGAATAAGCGGCACTGAGCCACCCCATAACCATGTAGTGTACTTTTTCTGCGTCTATACGGAAGAGGATTTTTCTAATAAGTGTATACATGATGCTATGTCTGAGTGTATTGAGTTTGGCAAAGATACAGCAGCAATACTTTCATTTTTAACAAAAATAAGGCTTGAATAAATCAGCTAAACAGTAATTTAGCAAACGTTATGCCTGTAAGAGCTGTTCCATTTTTTTTATTGGTTTTACTAATGTCCACAAATCTGTTTGGGCAGATTATTCATGGTGAGGCTTTGGATATGGATAGTAAGAAGCCAATAGAGGGTGTAGTGATAGAGAATACTTATAATAACGTAACTATCACGACAGTTGCTGATGGAAGTTTTGTAATTGCAGCCGCAGCCGGAGAATTGCTGGTTTTCAAAAAGCCGGGGTTCAAAGTAACCCGGGTACGTATACCACAAGGGTACATGCCTGAGTACTTTCGCATCATTCTAGAAAGGGGCATTACGCCTCCTTCCGATATATATGCTGCAAACAGTAACCGATATGATAACAAAAGAGACAGTATCCGGTTTCGGGAGTATTTTCAGCATCAGTTAGATTTTCCACGTATGTCTGCGATGGAAAAAATAAAAAGCCCTTTCTCAGCACTTAGCAAGAAAAACAGAATGATTTGGAAATTTCAAGAGGATTATAGCAATTATGAAAAGGAAAAGTATGTAGACTTTACGTTCAACAAAGACCTAATAACCCGAATAAGCGGGCTTAGCGGTGATAGCCTTACCAATTATATCAGAAGATTCAGACCTTCCTACGATCAACTGAGAAGTATGAATGACTATACTTTCTACAATTACATCAAAACAAGTGTTACCCGTTTTCGCAGTTACAACAGACCTGTTAATTCACAATAGCGAATTGCGCGTTTGGGAAGGAAGAAGATGCCGGACAATCTGAATAAGAAATATTGCAGATGATTCTTTTTGTCTTAAGTGTTCGTGTAATTCCTGCTTTTTTCTGCAATAATTGCCGATTATTGTACTTGGCATAAGTATTGCCCTTTATCTTTTCCCTTATTTTAGTAGAGAAATAGGGATAACTTTGTCATAATGTCTGAAATAAACTCAATGTTTGATATGTTACTGAATCAGAATGAGCAGGAAATGGAGTTTATGCCCATTGTGCCGCTTGGTGAGGATGAAATGAATGAAGAAGAACGAGCCTCACTGCCTGCTAATCTGCCCATAATTGCATTGCGCAACACCGTTTTGTTCCCAAATGTGGTGCTGCCAATAACAGTAGCCCGCGAAAAGTCTGTAAAAGCAATTGCAGAAGCACAGCGTACCGATAAATGGATAGGAGTAATAGCCCAAAAGGACAGTAATAACGATAATCCGGGACCTGATGATATATATGAAATAGGCACCCTGGCCAAGGTAGTGAAGCAGATTAAAATGCCGGATGGCAATATCACGCTGTTTATCATGGGCAGGATGCGTTTCAAAATAGAAAAGTATACACAAACCGACCCGTATTATGTAGCGCAGGTTGCTTATCTGGAAGATGAGTATCCAAAGAAAGATCCTTCGTTCGATGCGCTGATATCTTCTATCAAAGATTATGGAGAACGTATTGCACAGCAATCCCCTAATATTCCCAGCGAGGCGGGTATAGTGTTGCGAAACATAGAGCAACAGTCTTTTTTGATGCACTTTATAGCTTCTAATATTTCTTCAAAGCTGCATGAAAAGCAGGCGATGCTGGAGGAGAATAATATTACGCTTCGTGCTGAGAAATTGCTGAATCTACTGCAGTCTGAACTGCAATTGGTGGAGCTGAAAAATGAGATAACTAATAAAACACGTGCTGACATAGACCGCCAGCAGCGCGAATACTTCCTGCAACAGCAGATGAAGTCGATAAAGGAAGAGTTGGGTGGCGACCCCAATGACCGGGAGATTAAAGACCTGCAGAAGCGTGCAGAGGAAATGAAGTGGCCGGACAGTGCAAAATCACTCTTCAAAAAAAATATAGAAAAACTGGAGCGTATGCACTCCAGCACCCCCGACTATTCGGTGATATACAATCACCTGGACCTGATGCTGGATTTGCCCTGGGACACTTATACACAGGACAGCTACGACCTGAAAAAAGCGCAAAAAGTGCTGGACAGTGACCACTATGGTATGGATAAGATTAAGGATCGTATACTGGAGTATCTGGCAGTGCTGAAGCTAAAGGGTGATATGAAGTCGCCTATATTGTGTTTTGTAGGACCTCCCGGTATCGGTAAGACATCGCTGGGCAGGAGTATTGCCTCCGCTATCAGTCGCAAATATGTGCGCCTGAGTCTGGGTGGATTGCACGATGAAAGTGAGCTGCGCGGTCATCGCAAAACATACATTGGTGCTATGCCTGGTCGAATCATTCAGTCGATACGGAAAGTAAAAACATCTAACCCAGTATTTATACTTGATGAGGTGGATAAGCTGGGTAAAGACTTCAGGGGTGACCCGAGCTCTGCCCTGCTGGAGATACTTGATCCTGAGCAAAACAACTCGTTTTATGACAACTATCTGGAGCTGGAGTATGACCTCTCTAAGGTTCTTTTTATAGCTACGGCAAATAGTCTGAGTGATATACAACCGGCACTACGCGACCGTCTGGAAATCATTCAATTATCCGGCTACTCGCCGGAGGAAAAAACGGAGATTGCTAAAAGGCACCTGATACCTAAGCAAAAGGAAATGCATGGTCTTGGTAAGGTGCCGCTGAAGTTTCCTGACAAGGTGATTTTGAAAATCATACAGGAGTATACCCGCGAAAGCGGTGTGCGTGAACTGGACAGACTATTGGCGGGCATAATGCGCTCTGTAGCCAAGCAGGTAGCTATGGAAGATGAAGTGGCACCACAGCTTACAGATGAAAGGGTAGAGGTGGCTTTAGGAAAACCACGTTATACAAATGATATCTACACCAAAGGGCATCCTCCCGGCGTAGTGGTGGGACTGGCATGGACGTCTGTAGGAGGCGATATATTATTTATAGAGACTTCATTGTCAAAAGGGAAGGGTGTTGTTACCCTTACCGGGAATTTGGGGACTGTGATGAAGGAGAGTGCAACTACCGCTTTATCCTTTCTGAGAGCTCATGCAGATGAATTTAATATTGATATCAACAGGTTTGAAGAGGTAAATATACACATACATGTGCCCGAAGGTGCAGTACCTAAAGATGGACCAAGTGCAGGCATTACCATGCTAACGTCACTGGCATCGGCATTTACCGGTCGTAAAGTAAAACCCTATTATGCAATGACGGGTGAGATAACCCTGCGTGGTCAGGTACTGGCGGTAGGTGGCATAAAAGAGAAAATACTGGCTGCAAAACGTGCCGGAATAAAGGATATAGTCATGTGCAACCAGAATCGGAAAGATGTGGAAGAAATCAATGCACAATACGTGAAAGGACTACGGTTTCATTATGTAGAAAACGCTGCAGAGGTTCTGGGATTGGCATTGATGAAAAAGTAGGCATTGCTTAATGCCGTTATAGGTTTGATGACTTTTTTAAAGGTTATCAAACCTATATTTTTTACATGACCTTTCTTTTGAGCCATGCTCTGATATTTTCCCATTCCATATTTACAGGGTCAGAGAGCAAACCGGTGTATGGTGTGCCGCGCCTGATGTAATATTTATTGAAAGTAGACTGGTTGATGCCCCATTTCATCAGGAATTGTTTGCGCCCGTTGTTCTTCTTTATTCTGAGGGTTGATTTTGATTGAAAATGGTAAACTCTGCTTTTTCCTATACCCTTGTACAGGCGGCACCCGGCGTACCACATTTTCATAGCAAAATCGTCGTCGCTGCTTACCCCGGGGCTTAGCTCTATACTGTAGCCACCTGTTATAAGCCAATATTTGCGATGCACAATAGTGGGTGGCCATGTAGCGCCTGTCCAGTCGGGCTTATCTATAGTATTACATTCCTGTAGCAATCTGGTCTCGTCAAATGTTTCAATACTGGTGCCATAATCTCTGTTTATCACGCATGGGTTGCCGTGGTCGGCAGGCTCTATCATGGTGCTCGAAAACATGAAATTATCTGTTCCTGCATTGTTTATCTCCTCGGCAATATGCACATCCCATTCAGGGCAGACATACATATCGTCATTCATGTACACAATATAGTTGTGCCGGGCAAGTCCTCCGGCTTCATTTACGGCAATGCAAATGCCGGCATTGCCAGGAGTATGCGTATAGTCGAGCTCACAGGATATTGCCCAATCCAGTGTGCCATCGCTCCCATCGTTGATGTGCAGGATCACCTGATGGTCGTATGCCGAGTTTTTTCTAATACTGTCCACGCATAGTTTTGCAAAAGCAAGATTGTTCCAGGTGGGTATGATGATAGATAATTGCAAAATAAGAGTGCTTGTGAGGTCAAAAGTAAATAGAGGAAGTCAAAAACAGGTATATGACTGTTAAATAAGTTTCGGATAACAGAATAATGATGCATTTTTTAGGGAATGTTGCGGGCTTCTTTAGTACCTTTAAAAAAAGAAGACGAATGTTGTTGGAAATTCATCCCGATGATCCGCAACCGCGCCATATCAAAACGGTAGTGGAATGTTTGCGAAACGGAGGTGTTATCATTTATCCTACCGATACTATTTATGGTATAGGGTGCAATATTTTTAACGCCGATGCTATAGCCCGCATAGCCCGCATAAAGGGGATTGATGTGAAAAAAGCACAGTTTTCATTTATTTGTTCTGATCTAAGCCATCTTAGCGACTATGCAAAGAGCGTGCCTACACCCATATTTAGATTGCTAAAGGCAGCACTACCCGGGCCTTACACTTTCATACTGGATGCGAGTAAGCAAGTGCCCAGGCAGTTGAAAACTAAAAAAGATACGGTTGGTATCCGTATACCGGATAACAAGATTTGCATGAGCATAGTTAGGGAGCTTGGGCATCCGTTAATGAGTGCCTCGCTTCCTATGGATGTAGATGTAGAATACTACACTGACCCGGAAATAATGTATGAGGCATTTGGGAATGTAGTAGATATAGTGATAAATGGTGGCTCTGGTAGAATACTTTCATCAACGGTAATAGATTGTACTGGTGGTACGCCGGTTTTGGTGCGGGAAGGGGCTGGCGAGTGGGCACATCTGTTTTGATGAAAATCGGTTTGAATTAAACAAAAAAATATAAAATATTATGATAGCTTATTTAGGTACAGGTCTGTTAGGCACAGGTTTTGTGAAGGCAATGCTGCTGAAAGGAACACAGGTACAGGTGTGGAACAGAACAGCAGAAAAAGCAAAAGCTTTGGAAGCTGATGGGGCAGTAGCTTTTGATAAAATAGTAGACGCGGTAAAAGGCGTAAGCAGAATACATCTTACACTGAAGGACGATGTAAGTGTAAACAAGGTACTTAATGCAGCCAGTGTAGGTTTTGAGCCAGGTGTAGTAATTGTAGACCATACCACTACCTCTGTGGAAGGTGCTAAGGAACGTACTGAAAAATGGAAAGAAAAGGGGTTTACATACATTCATGCACCTGTATTTATGGGGCCGCCGAATGCGCTGGAGAGTACCGGTTATATGCTGGTGTCGGGCGAGCAGGATGCTATCGCCGCGGTGCTGCCTGAGCTGGAGAAAATGACCGGTAAGGTAATAAACTTTGGTGCTGAAACCGGCAAGGCTGCAGGTATAAAACTACTCGGCAATCTGTTTCTGATAGCCTTTACTGCAGGCATCTCTGATATGCTGGCACTCAGCAAGGCATTGGGTATTCCTGCCAGCGACATATCTGCATTATTCAATGAATGGAACCCGGGAGCTATGTTGCCGGCAAGGTTAAAAAGAATGACCGCAGGGACGTTTGATAAGCCATCGTGGGAGCTGGATATGGCACGTAAAGATGCCGGGTTGATGATGAATGAGGCCCAGCAGGCAGGGATTCCACTGGTAGTACTACCTGCTATAGCCGCAGAAATGGACAGATGGATAGCGGATGGTCATGGTAAAAGCGACTGGACAGTGATTGCTAAGGATAATTTGTAGTATTACCTCCTACTCCTCTGTTGCATTAAAATAGCTCCAAACTATTCTGGCTTTCAGTGCGCCTATAACTCTGGTTAGCTCCCGTTCTGTAAGGGTCTTTATGTTCTTTACTGAGCGGAATTCTTTCAGCAAGTCGGTCGCTGTTTTTTCGCCTATGCCGGGTATGGCTTCCAACTCGTTTTTGAAAGTGCCCTTGCTGCGTGTTTCTCTGTGGAAGGTAATGCCAAAACGATGCACCTCGTCGCGTATGCGTCTGATAAGCAGGTGGGGCGCACTGTCATAAGGTAGTTGAAGCGGCTCGCTGTCGCCCGGGAAGAATATAGATTCCTCCCGTTTTGCCAGCCCTACTATTGCCATTCGTCCTGTTATGCCCAACTTTTCTATGCTGTCAAGTGCAGCGCCCAGTTGCCCCTTGCCGCCGTCAATTATCACTAATTGAGGCAGTGGTTTGTTTTCATCCATCAGGCGTTTGTACCTTCTATAGACCACCTCGCTCATAGATGCAAAGTCGTTGATGCCTTCCACAGTCTTGATGTGGTAATGTCGGTACTCTTTGTTGGCAGGTTGGCCGTTTTTGAAGCAAACCATGGCTGCTACAGGATATGCACCCTGAAAGTTAGAGTTATCGAAACACTCTATGTGCAATGGTAGTTCGCTCAGTTTAAGTGCCGATTGTAGTTCCTCCAGCACAGCAAGGTAATCTTCATTTGTTTTTTCCTGTAGCATCAGTGCCTTTCTGCGGCGAAAATCTTCCCTGAATATCTCTGCATTTTTCAGGCTCAGATCCAGTAGTTTCTTTTTATCACCTACTCTGGGGATGGTGACTTTTACTGCAATATCTGTTACATCTACCGGGATAGGTACTATTACTTCGTCCGCATTGCTCTGGAAGGTATTTCGCAGACTATCGAGCGCAAGCGACAATACGTCACTTTCCGGCTCATCGAGTATTTTTTCTACTACTACTGTTTTTACATGTATTACACTACCCATGCTCACAAGCATATAATTGACAAAGTAGTTTGTATCATCACTCAGTATGGTGGCTACATCTACATTGTCCAGCCGCGGGTTCACCACGGTCGACTTGCTGCTGTAGTTTTGCAAGGAGTCGATCTTGTGCTTCAGCACCTGCGCTTTCTCAAACTCCAGTGATTCGGCATACTTCATCATTTCGCTTTTTAGGTAGCGTACCACATCGGTTATGTTGCCCTTCAGTATATGGCGCACCTGTTGCAGCTTGTCGGCATAGTCTTCTGTGGTCTGGAAACCCTGACAGGGCCCCTTGCAATTGCCTATATGGTATTCGAGGCATACCTTGTATTTGCCTTTGGCTACATTCGCCGGAGAAAGGTTGAGGTTGCAGGTACGCAACGGAATGTTTTGCTTCACCATTTCCAGCAGGTCTTTTACCTGCATAACGCCAGTAAAGGGTCCGAGATATTCTGATCCATCCCGAATGACCCGGCGTGTGAGAAACACACGTGGGAATGCCTCGTTTTTGATGACGATGTAGGGATAGGTTTTATCGTCTTTCAGCGCAATATTGAACCTGGGCTGAAAATGCTTGATGAGTGAGTTTTCTAGCAGGAAGGCGTCGTGCTCTGAATCTGTAACCGTATAGTCGAGGCTGCGTATCAGCGATACCAGCCGGCGTGTTTTGGTGTTGTCTACTGTCTTATTGAAGTAGGAACTTACCCGTTTGCGCAGGTCTTTTGCTTTTCCTACATATAGCAGTTCATTTTGGGCATTGTAATATTTGTAACAACCCGGGCGGTGTGGAATGGTGGGTGCTATTTCGCTAAATTCCTCCTTTGTCATTATTATCAGGCAGTTTACCGCTCAAATTCATACTCTGTAACGGTGTGCTTTTTATCGCCAAACAATGGTGTTTCTGTAACCTGTATCTGTATACGTTTCATAGGTTTGTAGTATAGCTTCACTATACGGTCGTCAAACGCGTCTTTTCTTATTGCTTCAATATATATGCCTCGTACTTTTTGATTGTAAAGGTCTATAGTCAGCAGCACTTTGCGGGTATAGAGATCTTCTTCAAGTGCTTCGTAAAAGAAGTTGTGGGTTTCATCTTTTTCGTCATCAAATTGTGAGAACTTGTACTTGCCCAGATACTTGCGGTCGCTGATATCTGTGTCAAAAAACTCTTTGAATATTTTGCCCCAGTTGAGTGTGTCTGAGGTAGTATAGCTACTATCGAAGGGGCCGTTGTTTACTTTTACAGTTTTAAGTATCAGGAAGGGTTCTCCACTGAAAGTGTTCCACTGGTCAAGAGCATATTGCCTTACTGAGAAATAGGAGCCCGCTATATTGGCATATTCATCAACGTATGCATCTTCTTTGCAGGATGAAAAAGAGAATGCCAATAATAAAGTCAACAAAATGACTTGAAATCTGAATTTAACTTTCACGCTCTAAAATTAATAAAGTTGCAGCGATTTAATGGAAAGGATTTTTGTGTTTACGCTTACACCACAAAAAAAAGCTACAGACTTGAATCTGTAGCTTTTCGAGTAAATATATAAGATAGATACTATCCTTCTGTTTGTTCTGTGCTTTCTGTGTTTTCAGCAGCTTCTTCCTGAGCGGCAGTTTCTTCCTGAGCAGCACGGGCAAGGTTCTTTTCTTCCACTTTACGCACTGATTCCTTCATGGTTTCGTTGCGCTTGTCAGATTTGTGCTTGCGGTGCGCCTCTTCGCGGCGCGCCACTAATTCTTCATGCTGACCATTCCAGTTTTCAAATTTCTCCATTGCTGTAGCCTCGTCAAACAGACCAAGCGATACACCCCGCATCAGATGCTTGAGGTACAATACACCTTTGAAGGAAAGAATTCTGCGGCAGGTGTTGGTAGGCTGTGCGCCTTTGTCCAGCCAATGCAGAGAACGTTCGCGGTTTACACGGATAGTAGCTGGTACGGTCAATGGGTTGTAAGTACCCAGCTTCTCAATGAATTTGCCATCGCGCGGAGCAGTAGTTGTTGCTGCAACGATGAAATAAAATGGGCGCTTCTTTGACCCATGTCTCTGTAGACGAATCTTTACCGACATAAATAATAGAAATTATTTTGCTTTAACAATAAAATTTGGATTGCAAATATAGTGCGTTCAGGTTAATTCTGCAAAAAAATCAGGTTTAAAACCATTCATTTCAATTAAAATCAACACTTTTTTCAATTATCGGCTGTTCTAATAGCCGGAATACTAGTTTCCGACTATTGCATACGAGAATTTTAACCCGCATGGGATGTATATCTTTATGGTGTTGCCTTCCATATGGTTCTGTTCGAAGCCTGGAAAGCCTTCAAGTTCATTTGTGCCCACATAAACCGATTCTACGTTGCTATGTGTGGCACTTAGGTACCTCAGGCCCAACCCTATGTAGATTTCCCGGGAGAACCTTCTGCCTATTTGCTTTCGACCTCCGCAGATAAAGCCACCTCCAGAAACGGTTTTGTGAGTTGTCGCATTTGAAAAACGGTTAGTTTCTATTCTCCCATTGCCCGATAATCGACGGAAATAAGAGTCCCGTTGAAAAAGTACCTGACTTCTCGTAAAACCTTCAATCCCCCAGAATGGAGATTCCGGACCCTTGGTTTTTCTGTAAAAACGTAATTCAGTTCTGAATTTCACATCGCTGCTGATCTTTGTGTGGCTCGTAATATTTGAGCGGATCCCATAGAAAAAAAGCGGCACGCCAACTTCCGCGATCACTGATGTTCTCTTTCGAAAACGATATTCTATGCCCACGGGCAATATAGCACCATAATAATCCATTGCTGACAGTGGGGCCACCCGCACATACAACGGGCGGATGATGCTATTTACTGTATCGGTTTCGCCATACAACCTAAGCGGGCAGAAAAATATCACAATAACAAAAACAATCCGGCTATATAGGTTCATAAGAGTATAATAATCTTCAAACAAATATCATACCAAATATGATACTACAATTGCTTGTACATTGTTTACCTCACTTCGCCACCGTTATCCGCTGTGTCTACTGCCGATACGAATATCAACTTGCCGTCCATGTTTTGTGCCATGAGTATCATGCCCTTGCTTTCTATGCCCTTCATTTTGCGGGGTGCCAGGTTGGCCACTACGGTTACCTGCTTGCCTACAATGTCTTCGGGTTTGAAGTGCATTGCTATGCCAGATAGCACGGTGCGTACTTCGTAACCGAGATCCAGCTCCAGTTTCAGCAGCTTGTCGGCCTTTTCTACTTTTTCACAGCTGAGTATGGTGGCAACGCGCAGGTCAATCTTGTTGAAGTCATCTATGGTTATTTCCGGTTTTGGTGGCAGATACTTCGATGTTTCTTCTGCCTGCGGTGCAGCTTCGGGTGTTGCGTTGGGTGTTGTATTGTTTTCCATGGCCTGGTTGGTTGCTTGTTTCAGATTGTTGTGCAATTTTTCTACCTGTGTGGCTACTTCTGTATCTTCTATTTTGCGGAAGAGTAAAACCGGTGGCTGCAAGGGGTAGTTTGTCTTCAGTAAGTCAATTCTGCCTGCGTTTTCCCATTCCAGCATACGGTCTACCACCTTCATCATTCCACACATTTTTTTTGCGGTGAATGGCAGGAAAGGATTTACCAGAATAGCCAGGTTGGCTGTCAATTGCAGGCAAAGGTGCAGGCAATTGTCTATCAGTTTCTGATTGTCAGGCGTGGTATCCAGCGATTTTGCGGTAATCCATGGTTGCTTATCCTGCATGTATTTGTTTGCTTTGCGGGCCAGGTCAACTACCTCAAATAGTCCATCCCTAAACTTATAGCCCTCCAGGCAACTTTCTACTTTTTGTTTAGCCAGTTTTATTTCTTGTATCAGTGCTCTGTCGGCATCATCCATCACTTCTTCATGTAGCTTTGGTACTCTGCCATTGCATAATTTGTGCATCAGCACAAATGCCCGGTTTACAAAGTTGCCAAACACAGATACAAGTTCATTATTCGTTCTGTCTCTGAAGTCCTGCCAGGTAAAGTCGTTGTCCTTTGTTTCCGGCGCGTTGGCACACAGCACATAGCGCAATATATCCTGCTGATCGGGGAAGTCTTTCACATATTCATCTACCCACACAGCCCAGTTGCGGGAGGTAGATACTTTTTGACCCTCTATATTCAGAAACTCATTGGCGGGTACATTATCGGGCAGCACAAAACCGCCATGCGCTTTCAGCATAGCAGGGAATATGATACAGTGGAATACGATATTGTCTTTGCCTATAAAGTGTACCAGCTTTGTGTCGTCTTTGCACCAGTAGTCGCTCCACTGGTTGGTGAGCTCCTTGGTGGCGCTTATATAGCCAATAGGTGCATCAAACCATACATACAGCACCTTACCATCGGCACCCGGCAGTGGTACGGGCACACCCCAGTTGCTGTCGCGGGTCATAGCACGTGGTTGCAGTCCGCTGTCTATCCAGCTTTTGCACTGACCATATACATTAGCTTTCCATTCGTCTTTTTTGCCCTCTACTATCCATTCTTTCAGCCATGCCTCATATTTATCCAGCGGAAAGTACCAGTGGGTTGTTTTCTTTTTTACCAGCGGAGCACTGCTTAGTGCACTGCGTGGGTTTATAAGTTGTTCCGGTGAAAGGGTAGAGCCGCATTTTTCGCATTGGTCACCGTATGCATTGTCATTGCTGCATACCGGGCAGGTTCCCACTATGTATCTGTCGGCAAGAAATGTGTTTTTTTCTTCGTCATAATACTGGTCGCTTTCCCGCTCCTCAAAAACACCATCGTTGTACAGTTTTTTAAAAAATGCCTGAGATGTTTCGTGATGAGTTTTGCTGGAAGTGCGGGAGTATATATCAAAAGAAATACCCATCTGCTCAAAGCTGTCTTTGATGATAGCATGGTATTTGTCTACAACATCCTGCGGAGTAATACCTTCTTTCATGGCCCTTATGGTAATTGGCACTCCATGCTCATCGCTGCCACATACAAACTTTACATCTCTTTTTTGTGCCCGCTGGTAGCGAGCATATATATCGGCAGGCAGGAAGCAGCCCGCCAGATGCCCAATATGCACCGGTCCGTTGGCATAAGGCAGGGCAGCAGTTATTAGTATTCTCTTGAAATCCATATCAGGGTGCAAGATAAATAACTGTAAGGAGTTTTGAGGGTCGTAATTGTTTAGATAAAAAAGATATGCCTGAAAATTACAAGAAAAGATGGTTGATAGTTACTGATATTGTGCAGTAAGCATTGCTAAAATACTTTTTTTATTAACCGAAGCATTTACGTTTTCAGCAGAAATGGTAGTAATAAGCTGCTCTGCGTTTTCACGGTCAAAAAGTCCTTTTTTGTAGTGCTTGTCGTAATAGCTAAGCAGCAATCTGAAACATTCTTTATGGTTGTCTTCGATAAGATGATTGATAGCCTGCTTGGTGGCAAGCCCTCCCAGTCTTTTACTTATGCGCATTACGGCTGCTGCCAACTCATCCTTTCTGAATTTGCCATATTCAGTCACTATATAGTTTAGCCGCTCTTCTTCTGGTATGTCTAGAAAAAATAACTTGCTGGACCGCATTGTATTCCAAAATGATTGTGGCAGATTAACATTTCCAATCCTGCGGCTTTCGTCTTCTATCCATATTGGGAGTTCGGTGCCTGCCAATGTGTTGGTCTCAATTAGTGCAACAGCCAGTTTGTTTTCAAACATTTCCTGAGATGGTTGTTTCTCTTGCCCCAGTGCACCAAAGGCAGAGCCTTTGTGGTTGGCTAATCCTTCGAGGTCTATTGTAAGGTGTCCTGCTTTTGCCATTTCCTGCAATACAACAGTCTTTCCGGAACCGGTATATCCACCTACAACATGAAATTTGAACGGTGTAGAAAATTCCTGCAAAACCCGGTTTCTGAATGCTTTGTAGCCCCCAACAAGGGAATATACTTTGAAACCGTATAGGTCGAGGAGCCAGGCTACTCCTGCACTGCGCATTCCACCGCGCCAGCAGTGCACAAGTATGCAGTTGCGGGAATTTGGGATTTGGGATTGGGAATTTGTCCCAGTAGCACCGATAGCAATGTGGGATTTGGGATTTGGAATTTTAGATTTGTAATTTTTAACCAGTTCTTCCACTTCCTCTACCATTTTGCGCATTTTTACGCCAAAATAGTCGAGCCCGATTTTTATAGCCGATTGCCGGTCTTGTTGTTTGTAAGCGGTCCCTACCACTTTTCTTTCTTCGTCAGTAAAAAGCGGCAAGCTGTATGCACCGGGTATATGTGCATGACTATATTCGCCGGGACTTCGCACATCCAATACCGGATGTTGCCGGGCAAGTGTAAGGAACTCATCGATATCTATTTTGTGTATCATTATTCCCGCATCATCTCCTCAATTGTCTGTGCTATGTTCTCTGCATTTGGTTTAGAGAAATAATCGCCATCCGTAGCATAAGCAGGGCGGTGTGCCTTTGCAGTTATGGTGCGTGGTGCCGCATCTAGCCAGCGGAAACCACCCTGTATTTCCATTACTTGCTGAAACATATATGCAGTGGCACCACCGGGTACATCTTCGTCGATAAAAACTATACGACTGGTTTTTTTCAGAGATTCAACTATAATATGGTTGATGTCGAACGGTAATAAAGTCTGTACGTCCACCACTTCACAACTTATTCCTTTTGGAGCAAGATATGTATTGATGGCATCGTCTATGATACGAAGTGTAGAGCCGTAAGATACAATAGTAATATCTGTGCCTTCCCGCACCACCTCGGGTTTGCCAAAGGGGACGGTGAAGGTGGATAGGTTTGCAGGCACTTTTTCTTTCAATCGGTAGCCATTCAGGCATTCTATAACAATGCCGGGTTCATCGCTTTGCAACAAGGTGTTATACATACCTGCTGCCTGCACCATATTGCGGGGAACACATAAGTATATGCCTCGTATAGCATTGATAATCATGCCCATAGGCGATCCGCTATGCCATATTCCCTCAAGTCTATGACCCCTGGTGCGCACGATAAGCGGGCATTTCTGTCCGCCGCGGGTACGGTATTGCAGGGTAGCCACATCATCACTCAACGGTTGCAATCCGTAAAGCAGATAATCGAGGTATTGAATTTCGGCAATAGGTCGGAGACCACGCATAGCCAGACCTATACCCTGACCTATAATACTGGCTTCTCTGATGCCGGTATCGGTGATGCGCATTGTTCCATACTTTTCCTGTAGTCCGGCAAAACCCTGATTTACATCGCCTATTTTCCCGAGGTCTTCTCCGAAAGCTACTACCGCAGGATTTGTAGCAAATGTGTGGTCGAAGTATTTATTCAATATTTCGTATCCGTTGAGCATTTGTGCATCAGCATCATAAGATGCGGGCACTTCAGCTACCTTCATAGCTCCATGGCGAGACTCGGAGTGCAGATGCGATGAGAATTTTTCTTTATTGTCTGCAAGAATGTAGTCATAAAAACTGCGGAGTGCAATAACTGCAGTACCACCACTATTGCATAGCGACAGAACCTTACTTACAGCCTGTAGCACATCTTTGCGTATAGGTTCTTTCAGGTTGTTCAACTCCAATATAATACTGGCTACAGTCTGAGCATTATCTCCCGCCTCGTATACAGCCTGTCCGCACAGGCTTACAGCCTGCTCAACCTGTTCTTTTACCGGAGACAGGAAGTTGTCCCATGCTTTCTGCTTTTCAGTGCGTGCTTCATCTTTCGCGGCGTCTTCTATAGCTGTTACTTCATCTTCAGTAGCTATTTTGTTTTCTATAAGGAATTGTTTCATTTTTTTGAGGCAATCCCATTCTTTTTCCCACTCCAGGCGTTCTTTGTTTTTGTAACGCTCGTGCGACCCCGATGTGGAATGTCCCTGTGGTTGTGTGACCTCCTGAATATGAAAAATAGCCGGTACATGTGTTTCCCGCACACGTGCAATTCCCTTTTGGACTGTTTCCACCAGCCCCGGATAGTCCCATCCTTTTGCAGTATATATATTAATGCCGCCTTTTTTGTCTTCCCATTGCATACCCGCCAGTGCCTCTGATATAGAGTTCTTTGTGGTTTGGTAAGATCTGGGTACAGAGATACCATAGCCATCGTCCCAGATAAAGATAGCAAGCGGAACCTGCAATACACCTGCTGCATTTACACTTTCCCAAAACAGTCCTTCGGAGGTAGAGGCATCACCTATAGTACAGAAAATAACTTCATTTCCTTTATCTGTAAATTTTTCAAAGCCTGATTGCAGTACGTCTATATGCCGGTACATTTTCGATGCATAGGCCAATCCTAAAGCCCTAACCATTTGGCCGGCAGTAGGAGATATGTCGCTGCTCGACTGTGGCTCTTTCATCAGGTCTTTCCAGTCACCATTTTCATCCAGCCAGCGCGTTGCATAGTGTCCGTTCATCATTCTGCCGGCAGTAGCGGGTTCGTTTTCTATATCGGGGTTTGCATATAGCTGAGCAAAAAACTTTTGAATATCGCTCATACCGGTGGCAAACATCAGGGTCTGATCGCGGTAATAGCCAGAACGTATATCGCCGGGTTTGAAGCACTTGGCAACAGCAATTTGTGCCAATTCCTTACCATCACCAAATATGCCGAATTTTGCCTTGCCGGTCAGTACCTCACGTCTGCCTATCAGGCTCGCTTCTCTACTGGCTACTACAATACGGTAGTCTTCCAGAGCTTCTTTTTTAAACTCGTCGAATGACAATCTTGCAGACTTGGATGTGGCGGCTAATGTTGGCATAATTTGTTATATTAAGTCAAAAAATAATGGAGCAGGTATTCAACTTTTTCAATGTAATCACTACAAAGATAGCCTTTGGCGTTTAATTTGAAAATATCGGTTTTTTTGTTTTTCGGCTGCTTTATTCAACACTCATATCCTTGGTATAATATCAGTAACTTTGCCATCATTTTCAGGGTTATATTAGTAATAATGAATAAGTCGGTCGCATTTCATACATTAGGTTGCAAGTTGAACTATTCCGAAACATCGGCACTTAGCAGGATGCTGGAAGCAGAGGGTTTTGAGAAAAAGAATTTTGAAGATACTGCCGATGTGTATGTAATCAATACGTGCTCTGTAACTGATAATGCAGACAAGGAGTGCCGTATGATAGTGCGCCGCATACAACGCCGTGCACCAGAGGCAACAGTGGTTATCACCGGCTGTTATGCCCAACTCAAGCCTGAAGAGATTGCAAAAATAGAAGGCGTAGACCTTGTGTTGGGGGCAGCGGAAAAATTCAATATTGTAGCTCATCTGAAAGAAATAGCTGCCGGGCCTGCTGATAGGGGTGGCGCAAAAATATGCTCTTGCGATATTGAAGATGTAGCTGGTTTTCATAGTTCATTCTCGGTAAGCGACCGTACCCGTACTTTTTTGAAGGTGCAGGATGGCTGCGATTATAATTGCAGCTTTTGCACTATACCACTTGCCCGCGGGCATAGCCGCAGTGACAGCATACGCGGCGTACTTGGCAATCTGGAGGAGCTTGCCGGTGCGGGTGTGAAAGAAGTAGTGCTTACCGGTATAAATCTGGGTGATTTCGGTAAAGGCGCAGATGGAGGAAAAACAAGAGATAGTTCGTTTTTTGAAATGATACAGGCAATGGACACTGAGGCTGCAGCAGGTGTGGCCCGTTTCAGAATTTCCTCAATTGAGCCGAATTTGCTGAGTGACGAGATAATAGAGTTTGTTGCAAAGTCCAAAAGGTTCATGCCTCATTTTCATATTCCACTGCAGAGTGGCAGCAATAAAATATTGGGGCTTATGCGTCGCAGGTACAAGCGGGAGCTTTATCAGGAGCGAGTAACACTTATAAAAGAGTTGATGCCGCATTGCTGCATAGGGGCCGATGTAATTGTGGGTTTTCCGGGCGAGACAGATGCAGACTTTCAGGAAACTTTTGATTTTCTGCATAGTTTGCCGATTTCTTACCTCCATGTATTTACTTATTCAGAACGGTCAAACACGCTTGCAGAGGAAATGAAACCTGTAGTGCCGGTACATGTGCGCAACGAGAGAAATAAAATACTACGTAATTTATCTTATCAGAAAATGCAATATTTTACCGAGACACAACGGGGCGCTAATCGAAAAGTGCTATTTGAGCATCCCGATAAAACGGGAATGATGGATGGTTATTCGGACAATTATATTAAAATAAGGATACCCCATTCGCCGGAATACGAAAGCAGGGTAGTGGAGTGGGCTATATAAAGGCTGTTCATTTTTTTGATATTATTTCGCAACTTACTTGCTGTTAAAAGTATATTTTTGTAACAACAAACCAAAATTATCAAACACATGAGTTTTATCACAGACATCGTTGCCCGGCAGGTATTAGACAGCAGGGGTAATCCTACAGTAGAAGCAGACGTTTATACCAGCGAAGGTAATATGGGCCGTGCAGCAGTGCCGAGCGGAGCCAGTACCGGAAAACACGAAGCAGTAGAGCTTCGTGATAATGACAAGAAAAAATATCTGGGTAAGGGTGTACTAAAGGCAGTAAGCAACATTAATGATATTATTGCTGAAGAGCTTTATGGATACGATGTTACAGATCAGCGTGGCATTGATAAAATGATGATTGATATTGATGGTACTTCCAATAAATCCAAGCTGGGTGCCAATGCAATACTTGCTGTGAGCCTTGCTGCTGCCAAAGCTGCTGCACAGGTTTCAGGCTTGTCGCTGTACAGGTATATAGGTGGTGCCAATGCACGTACATTGCCGGTGCCGATGATGAACATACTCAATGGTGGTGCTCATGCTGATAATAAAATCGACTTTCAGGAATTTATGGTAATGCCCATTGGGGCATCTACTTTCAGCGAAGGTTTGCGTTGGGGTGTGGAGATTTTTCACACATTGAAAACTGTGCTGAAGGAAAAAGGCTATAGCACCAATGTAGGTGATGAAGGCGGTTTTGCTCCAAACATTCAGAGCAACGAAGAAGCTATAGAAATAGTACTCAAAGCTATAGAAAAAGCTGGTTACAAGCCCGGAGTGCAGGTGAGCATAGCTATGGATGCAGCCAACAGCGAATTGTGGAACGAAAAGGATAAAAAATACCATTTTCATAAGAGCGATGGTAAAAAGATGAGCAGCGATGAGCTGGTGGAATATTGGGTGAAGTGGTGCAAGAAATACCCGATAGTAAGTATAGAAGACGGTATGGCGGAAGATGACTGGAAAGGATGGAAAAAACTGACCGATGCACTGGGTGACAAAGTTCAGTTGGTAGGTGATGACCTTTTTGTGACCAATGTAAACCGTTTGGAAAAAGGAATTAAGGAAAATACTGCCAATGGATTGCTGGTAAAAGTAAACCAGATAGGTACACTCAGCGAAACAATAGATGCTGTAACTATGGCACAACACAATCGCTATAATACCATAATGAGCCATCGCAGCGGTGAGACAGAAGACAATACAATTGCTGATTTGGCTGTTGCACTCAATTGTGGTCAGATAAAGACGGGTTCTGCAAGCCGTAGCGACCGTATGGCTAAGTACAATCAATTGTTGAGAATAGAAGAAGAACTGAAAGAAACTGCCTTTTATCCAGGTAAGACGCTGAAATTTGGTAAATAACAATACTACTGAATCTCGAAATATAGTGCTGAAATGTGGATATGTTGATAAATTTCTTTAATGTCGTTCCTGCTTATTCTTAATTTTGGTTTATGAAAAAGGTGGTTAGGTTTATTGCAAACAAGTATTTTATTGTTGCCTTTTGTTTTATGGCATGGATACTGTTCTTTGACCAGAACGACTGGATGAGTCTGCAACAACGCCAGCGTGAACTTAATACGGTAAAGGACAACATAGCCTATCTGAAAGGTGAAATAAGTACTATGAATGCCGAAAAGATGGCGCTAATAACCGATGCTCAGGGAAATCTCAACAATCCACATGTGTTAGAGCAGTATGCACGTGAGCATTTCAGAATGAAACAGGATACGGAAGATGTATATGTGATTGAAAAATAGTACGGAGGAGTTTTATACAAAGCCGGTAGTTACAGTTTTACTGTTACTACCGGCTTTTTCTATTTTAGCAGTTCTATAATAATTGATTATGTGGGGATAAGAAGAAACCGTACATAAACCATTACTACTTAGTTTTCTATGCAATAAAATGTACCCATCTTTGAGCAATAATTTGAATCGGAAAAACGAATAACAGATGATAACAATAATTGCAGGTACCAATAGGGCAGAAAGTATGACACTAAAAGTCGCAAATATCTACAACAGGATTTTGTTGACATTGACCGATGATGTGCAACTGCTATCATTGGAAAACAGAGAGGTGTGGCAACGTGCTGAAGATATGCGCTCGCTTGAAAGTCAATTCCTCATCCCGGCACAGAAGTTCCTTTTTATCATGCCTGAATACAACGCCAGCTTTCCTGGTATCCTAAAAGTAATGATGGATAATAGCGATGTGAAAAAATGCTGGTGGTACAAAAAGGCTGCCTTAGTGGGCATATCAGATGGCCGGGCGGGTAATGTGCGTGGCACAGAACACATGACCGCTATACTCAACTATATGAAGGTAAATGTATTGCACAATAAATTGCTGATATCTCGGGTAAATGAAGAAATAGATAGTAACAGCAATATTATAAAACCGGAAACAGCACTACTGATCAATAAACAAATAGAAGAGTTTCTCAGTTTCTAAAAAGTGTGCATCGTATGAAATGGCTAAGTAATTAGCCCAGTACTTTCATTTGCCATTGCCTGCCGCTGCAATATTCAAGTACTTTTGGCAATGCAAAGAGTAAACGTTCACTGGCTTTCTCGCTATCGTGAAATACAATTATGGAGCCGGGTCTGATATTGTATATAACGTTATTCAGACATTGCTCCGGGCTGATGGACTGATCAAAATCACCACTAAGTATATCCCACATATACACCTTCCACGCCGGGTTGTTTTTTTTAAGTTTTCGGTATTGCGATAGCTTCATTCTACCATACGGAGGTCTGAAAAGGAAGCTGTGAATGTGCTTAGCCGCCTGATGAATGTTTTTCAGATAGTGGCTGTTCTTGGTTTTCCAGCCATTGAGGTGGTTATAGGTGTGATTGCCGGTTGTATGGCCTGCTGCAAGTATACTTTTATAAACTTCAGGAAAACGGGCTACATTGTTGCCCACACAGAAGAACGTGGCTTGTGCATTGTATTGCTGCAATACAGAAAGAACCTGAGGTGTAATGACTGGGTGTGGACCATCATCAAAGGTGATATAAACAGCATTGTCATCGGTAACCGACAGATCCCATTTCATACCCGTGGGGGATAACGACTTTAACCAACGGGGAGATTTTACCCAATATGCCGCCATGGTGTTGTTTTCTTGCCTGCTTGTTTTTTGTACAATAACGCAGTTACATCCAATTAAGTATCTCAGCGCAGAAAATATTGAACAAACAAATAAAACTGATTTTTGCGCATCTGTGTTTAACCTTTTTTATTAATCAAATCCAAATCAAAATCCTCCAAACTTCTCAGTTTCCCATCTGCAATAGAAAATCTGGGGTCATCGAAATGCAGTTCATCCGGTACTACTATTACTTTCATACGTGCAGCCTTGCCGGCAATCATACCGTTTACAGAATCTTCCAGCACCAGGCATTGGTTTGGCTTTGCTCCCAGCGAGTGAGCACAATGCAGAAAGACAGCAGGGTGCGGCTTGCCCAGCGCTACCACATCGGCAGAGGTGATGACATCGAAATATCCTGTAAGGTCAAAGTGGTCTACCAGTTCGTTTATCATTCGGGACGGAGAAGAAGATGCGAGTCCTATATTGTATTTGTTTTTTCGCAATAGCTGTAGTGCCTGTTCCACTCCTTTCAATATTGACGCGTGGTTTTTTGAAGCTGCGATTATTTCATCCAGTATTTCGTCTGCTACTTCTTTTGATGAGCGGCCTTGCCAAGGGTAGTGTATTGCCCAGTGGTCAGTAACCTCATATATTCGCAGTCCGGTAGTTTCTTTAAATCGTTCTCTGGTAATAGGTATTTGGTGTTTTTCTGCCACTTCCAGCATAGTCTTTCCCCACAGCGGTTCGGTGTCCAGCAGCAGACCATCCATGTCAAATATTACGGTGTTTATCATTTCAATAGAAAGTTGTCAGGCATTGGTTGTGAGCCTGTGAATTTTGGCAAAGATAAGTAGTACAATTTCAAGCTGGTTTTGTTTTATACACATCTGTAAACGCAGTAACCTTTTGGCTAATTGGTACGTTTTTTCATGAGTACATATTTGCCCTCGTACACGTCTGTATTTCTTACTGTAAAGATGGTGTCAACATCGTATTTGTCTTTCAGAAAGTGCATCTCTTGTTCCGTTACATAATAATAATCGCACAGGGTGTCTTCAGGCTTTAGCGGTAGATAGGCGGCTGTAGCGTCATCCAGGTACTGCTTATAACCATGCTTTATATGATATTTCAGCGATGGTAGAAACATCCATGTTGCCTTCAAACTTGTTTTTCTATTCTTGCCGGCACTTGTTTTTACTCTATCCAATACGGTAATGCTGTTTTTGTCATATGCTCATTCTTATCAACCGCTGAGCGTAAAGTTGCTGAGAAAATTATATGTGATAAAACCTAAGATAACTGAAATAGTAGTGATGGCAATTTTTGTATGGTTACTTAGCATATACCTCAGCCAATAAAGTAATGCTGCAATATACAATGGGCAAAAAGAATAAGGCATTGCGGTCTGTAAGAAACCTGGTCTGATAAAGCTGATGTTGCACTATTGTAGCTGTTACAGGTATCATCAGTATTACTCTAAGGAGCAGGCGGGTTTTGACCTCAGAAGTTGCATTTTTTCCGAAAAACCGCACCAGCCAGTGACTGCCAGATGCTGTGATGGTAGCTACAATTATCCAAGATAATATTGTTACATAATGCCCGTTTATATCATTTTGAAACAGTGATTCTTTTACCACTAAGCGCAAAGTGTCGGTAAAAAATCCTTTTTCCCCGCCATGATAAAAACTTTTTGCATCAAAAAGTTTTTGCACGGGTGTAACAATTAGCTGGTACAAGCACCAGGAAATAGCTACGATAATACCGGTGGCTTTCAATAGCTGTTGCTTTACAGTGGCCCTTGGGCTCAGAATGACGGTATCAAACAAAACGGCGCCTGCTAATTGCCAGATAAAAATTCAGCAAAGAAAAGCTGCTATATACCGAAGCCAGAGCCATAGTGATGCTAAGCAACACTGCGGATATTTCTCTCTGTTCGCGATAACATAGAAAGAAGTATACATATGCAAGCATAAGAGCAATGGACTATGCATATCCCCTGCTCAGTCCCCAGAAGTCGAACAAGAATGGGTTTAGGTTGAATGCGATAAAGAGAGCAAGTTGCCACCACTTATTTTTAATGATTTTTGCACAGATAATCCAGACAGCGGTGACATAAATTATTTGAGCCAGAAGGCTGCCCAATCTCAGAAAAAACAGGTTTTGTCCGAAGGTCTCGGTGAAAAATTTGGTAAGCACAAAATTGAGGAGGTGGATCTTTGCCGAAACTATCATTCTTAAATTGTCAATATCAATATAGCTTGATTCCAGAAATTGATAAAAGCACACCTCGTCATAAGTGGTAGGTATTTTTAGTACCGTAAAGATATTGAGCGAAATCAGTGATAGGGATTACAAAAAAACAAGCAGGTAAATATGCCTGACTCGTTTTCGTTTTGTGATTTGCCCATCTGTAGTCTTTTGAAATCTTGGATAATACCGGTCTTGTAATTTCGTTTTTCAGCATTTGATGTTATCAGGCGTCAAAAGTAGCCCAGATACAGTTGTGAATGAGTAGTGTATTCTATACTTACTTCATCGCCCTCTTTCATGCTTACGTAGTATTCTTCCGATACTTCTATACTCAGCTTAACCTTAGATTCAGTATAAAAGTAATATGCTTTTTTAGCCGGTATGGCTACTTTTTTTGTGATTCGGCTGGTTTCGATTGTTTTGGTCTTATCCCGTATATCCAGCCGCATTTTTCGGTGATAAGTGCGATAGCTCAGATAAGTAGCAAAGCCGGATATACCCAGTAATATGATGGTAGAAGCAAAAAACCTCGTATAAGAAAAAGCATTGGGGGCTCCTTCGTAGGCTCTATACCACGACCCTATGAACGGGAACACAAAACTCATTATCATTAGTATTCTGAAAACCACATAGTATTGCCTACGCTCTTTTCCTTCCTTTTTCTCCAGATAGCTGAGCTCTCCCTCTTTCAGAGGTTCGTTATATTGTATAATCTCAAATGACACTATACTAAATGAATTGCAGTTTCATTACCCGTTCGTTAAGTCTGTTCCGTACACATCGCTATATTTTTGCTGTATGTACCTGATAAAGTAAGCAGGGTCCAGTTTGGCGCCGGTTATCCGTTCACACAGATCTTCTGAGTTGAATCTGCGACCATACTGGTGAATGTGTCCCCGCAGCCATGCCAGCAACTCGTCACTATTGCCGGCAGCTATTTTCTCCTTCAATGATGGGATGTCCTGCTGCGCTTTGGCATAAAACTGGGCAGCATAAAAACTGCCAAGTGTATAAGTAGGGAAGTAACCAAAGCTGCCATGGCTCCAGTGCACATCCTGCAATATGCCTGAATTGTCATCAGGCGGTGTTATTCCCAGGTATTTCAGGTATAGTTCATTCCATGCTGCCGGTAGATCCGATACATTTATGGTGCCTGCTATCAATGCCTTTTCCAACTCGTACCGTATCAGAACATGAAAGTGGTAAGTTATCTCATCTGCTTCAGTACGGATCAGCGATGGTGCTACTTTGTTGGCTGCCCTGTAGAAATCCTGTACAGTCACGCCTGCAAATTGCTGTGGAAAGTACTGAATGAGCATGGGGTAGAAGTGGCTCCAGAAATCGATGCTCCTGCCAATACAGTTTTCCCATAGCCTGGATTGCGATTCGTGTATACCTAGAGATGTGGCACTACCCAGCGGTAGTCCATATTGCTCTTCAGGCAATCCCTGCTCATAAAGAGCATGGCCGCCCTCATGTATGGTACTCCAAAGTAGTGATGCAAAATCACGTTCGTTAACTCTGGTTGTTATACGCACATCTCCTGGTGAGAAGGAGGTTGTAAACGGATGCTCTGAATAATCCTGCCTTCCTGCTTCAAAGTCATATCCCATGTTTTTGAGCACTGATATCGAAAAATCCCATTGCTGCTCTTTTGGATATTGCCGGTAAAGGAAGTCGTCGTTTACCTGTGTTGCAGCCTTAATTTTTGCAAGTATTGTGGGTAGTTGCTCCTTTATCCCATCAAAGACCTTGTCGAGCATAGCTACAGTGGCACCCGGTTCATATTCATCCAACAGCGAATCATATAGGTTTCCTTCATGTCCGTATAGTGCAGCCTGTTGCTTTTTTAGCGCCACCATTTTGGTTAGTGATGGTGCAAACACCTGAAAATCATTTTTCTTCCGGGCATCTATCCATGCATTAAAACACTCACTTGTTTGTGCCGATAATTCTTCGACAAACTCAGATGATAGCTTTTTATTGCGTTGATAATCTTCATAGCTGCGTCTTATATTAGCTTTTTCTGTGTCGTTAAGCTGTTCGTTTTCCCTTAACCGCTCAATTAGATTTTCAATTTTGTTTCCTGTGAGTAGCTCATGTGCCATAGACGCCAGGGTGGCGAGCTGCCTGCCCCGGGCAAAAGCTCCTTTTGGCGGCATATATACCTCCTGATCCCATCCAAGTACGGCTCCGGCGTTGTTGAGGTCTGCTCCTTTCTGTAATATTATTTTGTATTCTTTATACTCTTGATTTTCAATCATTTGTGATGTCTGTTTAATTTATCTGATTAGTTACTGTTACTAGAACCTTTCAATTACTCCTGCTATTCCCTGTCCGCCTCCAATACATGCAGTAACAATGCCATATTTTTTGTTCAGCCGTTTTAAGTCGCTGAGTATCTGGATGGTCAGTTTTGCCCCAGTGCAGCCCAGCGGATGACCCAGCGAAATGGCTCCGCCGTTGATATTAACGATATCAGGGTTTAATCCCAGCTCGCGAATGACTGTGATTGATTGTGATGCAAAAGCTTCATTCAACTCAATAAGGTCTATCTGGTTGATATCCATGCCAGATACTTGCAGTGCTTTAGGTACTGCTTTAATAGGACCTATGCCCATAATACGAGGGTCTACACCTGCACTAGTGCATGATATTAGTCTACCTAAAGGACTAATATTTAGTCTTTGGGATAATCTATCACTCATTACAATGGTAAATGCAGCTCCATCTGATGTCTGTGAAGAATTACCGGCAGTTACGGTGCCACCCTGTGCAAAAACAGCAGGTAGTTTTGCAAGTGCCGCTGCCGATGTATCGGCACGAGGGCCCTCATCAGTTTCAATGATTACCTCCCGCTCGGCTCGCTTATTTTTTTCATTTAGATATACTTCCTTTACTTTTATTGGAATAATGCTGTCTTTGAAGAACCCGGATTGTATGGCATTTATTGCCTTAGTGTGGGAACGCAGCGCAAAATCGTCCTGGTCTTCCCGGCTTACTTTGTAGTCTTTTGCCACCTCCTCGGCAGTGAGGCCCATGCTCAGGTAGTAGTCGGCATACTGGCGGGCATATTCGTAGTTGGGCATGGTACGCCATCCCGCAGTGGGCACCAGGCTCATACTCTCAGTACCGCCGGCAATAATACACTCTGCCTGTCCCGATTGAATTTTGGCGGTAGCGATAGCTATAGCTTCAAGACCTGAGCCGCAATAACGGTTGATGGTAAAACCCGGAGCCCATTCGCCAATTGCCCTGTTTGCAATAATTCTGCCCACTTGTAGCCCTTGTTCTGCTTCAGGTACTGCATTACCTACTATTACATCGTCTATCAGTTTGGGGTTCAGTTGGGGTATTGATGCCAGTAATCCTTTTATCACATCTACCGCCAGATCGTCGGGTCGGTAAAATCGGAGACCACCACGTTTTGATTTACATACTGCTGTCCGGAGTCCGGCGACTATATAGGCTGGTTGCATATTAAAGATGTAATGAGGTTGAAAAATTGCAGGCTCTTTTTGATGTTATAAAGTTAAGCAAGAATTGAATAGGAAAATATTGACCGTCGGGTTTAACTTTACACTACTAACATACATTATACACTTATGGATAGTCTGTTGTTTGATGGGGAAATAGTATTGCAGAAGATGAACATGAAGGGCGGGTGGACCTATGCGCTGCTGCCTGAGGTAGTGACCAGCAGCCGAAAGAATTTTGGATGGACAAAACTGAATGCTAGTATTGATGATTATGAAATGAACAATGCCAGCCTGATGCCTATAAAAGGTGGCCGGCTTTTTCTTGCAGTAAAGGCTGAGATACGCAAGCAAATAAAAAAAGAAGAAGGAGATACAGTAAGGATAAAACTATACGGGCTGAAGGCTCCGGACACGGTCACAGAGCAGGATTTCAGAGATGCTCTGGCAGATGACCCCAATGCATTAAAACACTTTGAGGCATTCACCAGGAAAGACCAGAAAGATTGGCTGAAGTGGATATTTGAAGGTAGTAACAATGACGCCATCATTCTGAGGATGGCAGATGCAATCAATGATATAGCCGAAGGCAGGTATTGTATCGCAGCTGATAAGAAGAAACAGAAAATAATAGAATAATTGAAAACGGTTGTTCAAAAATAAATGACGACAATCAGCAAGTGTAATTTCGTGCTTGCGGCATCATTTAGTAATTTCACGCCATGGAAAATAAAGAGCGTAAGCCGGTTTATTATAGCGAGTACCTGCAGCTGGGTAAAATTCTGGAGGCACAATTTCCCGAAAGTGATAAAGAAGGGGTAAAAGCCGATGATGAAATGTTGTTCATCATCATCCATCAGGCTTACGAGCTTTGGTTTAAGCAGATATTGCATGAGCTGGGCATTATACGTGGCATTTTTAGTCAGGAAAACATACAGAACAATACCCCTGACATTTATAACAGCGTGCACCGCCTGAAGCGAATTTGCAAGATTCTGGAAATTACTGTGCAGCAGATGGGCGTAATGGAAACCATGACCGCACTCGATTTTCTCGACTTCCGCGACCTGTTGCGGCCCGCATCAGGTTTTCAGAGTATACAGTTCAAGATGATAGAAGCCTCGCTGGGTTTGAAGTACGACCAGCGTCATGGTAAGGCTTACTATCTGTCGCAGCTTACGCCAGCCGATGTGGAAAGGGTGAAAAGTGCTGAGAGTGAGGTGTCTCTTTTGGTATTGATAGACAAGTGGCTGGCACGTATGCCGTTTGTAAATAACAATGACTATTGGGGTGAAACAGGCAGCTCCTCTTTTTGGAGCAGGTATCGGGAGGCATATTTAAGCAGCCTTTCGGAGGTGGAGATGCACCAGGTAAAAGTGTTCGATATCATATTTATGAATACTGATGCTTATCCGGAAGGTCGTTCTTTTAGTGCCGATGCTACCAGAAATGCGATGTTCATAATGCTCTATCGCGATCAGCCATTGCTGCAATTGCCATACGAATTGCTGAGTACTTTGCTGGAGGTAGACCAATTATTGTCTATGTGGCGGCACAGGCATATACACATGGTGCAGCGTACCATAGGCAAACGGGTAGGCACAGGTGGCAGTACCGGAGCCGAGTACCTGAAAGGTGCGGCAGATAGTCATTATATCTTTAAGGAGCTTGCAGAGCTTACATCGTTCCTGTTGCCAAGGAATATGCTACCTGTGCTCCCGGCATCATTGATTGAAGATTTGGGATATAGGCGGTAGAATGAGTTTTGTGATTTTCCAAAGACCAATCGTAGGCTGGTATCATATTTTTTAACTAACTTTATGATATTCACTTTAGCCTTCCAATCATGAAGCGGCAGTATATCATATCAGCTCTTGCAGCTTTTTGCATATCAGGTAATCTAAATAGCCAGATTCCTGTAAGCATGAATAAAGGAAGTGCTGCGCCTATGAGCAGAGAAGTAAGTAACAACTACGACAATAGTGCCTATACCATTACAAGAAATATTCCTGCTTATCAGCCCATACAGCGTATGGAAGTGAATACAATTAATACTACATCCAATACTAATACTACTACCATCAATGATTATAGAAGTAGTAGCAACTTGATAAGCAGTAATGAAACAAGTGGCTATGAATATGCTTCTTTGAATAATCGCAGTAATACTGCAGGATATGAAAAGGTAGTAAATAGTGCTTTTAACGGTTATTCCGATGCAGGATCAAGACCAACCAGCAATAGTCGAATAAATCCGGGTGGTGGGGTAGTAAGTGCGCGGTATAATGCAAGTGACCGGAAATACTATTACTACTGCACATCGGATCTTACAAAGTCCAAAAGCAAAAACCTATCTAAGGATAGAACATCGTGCAAAGACAATTCCACCATACTCAGACCCGACAATGACTTTTCTTATTGGTGGTGTTATCCGGGTTACTTCAATGCATTGGCGCTGCTTAACAATCTGGTGGTGCAACGTGACTTGCTGTTGGCTCCTGACAATACAAGTAAACATAGCAATTCTTCAAAGTATTTCTCGTTTGATGGGTATATTGTTTACGAAACAGATACCATTCCCGGTATCGTCACGGTGACCAATAGTTCTGTAATACTGGAGCGTCCTGTAAAACAACAGGGCAGAAACTATTACAATGTATCGCTTACTGACCTGCTGCTTAAAGCAATAGTAGTATTTAAAGGTCCTAAAGAGCTGCATTTGGTAAGACTAACGGAGCAAGATAAGCATTTGTCAAGGGTTGTACACAATGGCAAGTTGCGGCTGTATGATAGAAGTTTTGATTTTCTTACTGCAGCCAATATAGGCAGGCACCTGCAGGTAATAGATCCAATCACTGGTAGAAAGGCTAAAATAGCTAGCATTAAAGAACTTGCAGCACAAGTAAACGATAAATACAGCCTGACCCTGAATCCAGAAACAATATCCCGCAAAGAACTGATTACTATAATAAACAGACTAGACTAATATCAGTTTGTAGTAAGGGTGGCACAGTTGTTTCCAGCGAGCACTTTCTGGTACAAAATATCTTATTTGTTTGGTTTACTGCCAAATATGTAAGTCTCTTACAGAATACTGTAACAATAATGAATGAGTGTGGCCTCACCTTTGTGATTGTGGATTCTTTTCACATCCGAACCGCAGGTATGCGGTGAAATAAATATTTGATCTTGAAAATTCAAAGGTTGTTTTTTGCTTTGGTTCTGTCGTGTAGCGTTTCAGTGGCATCAGCACAGATATATGTTTCAATTCGTCCATCCAGACCTGTATATGTGCGCACAGCGGCACCCAGCCCGCGCCATGTATGGATAGAAGAAGACTGGAATGGTAGAGATGGCAGGTATGAGTGGAGTGGGGGACACTGGGCTGAGGCGCCACAACCGGGCTACAGGTATCGCCAGGGTTATTGGCGTCATACATCGAGAGGGGATCAATGGACACCCGGACGCTGGCAAGGTGGCAACAAATATAATAATGGAAATCACAAAGGTCATAACTACGGCAAACACAAAGGACATCATAAAAACAAATAAAAAAGACATGCCCCGCTTCAGACAAGCAGGGCATACTTTTATAATCAGATAATGAACTATTACTTCACCATGCTCTTAAATACCTGTTCGTTTATTTTTACAGGATAGTCACGGCGCATTTTATCATTCCATTGTTTTTCAAGGTGATCCTGATACTCAGCCACTACATAGCCGCGAGCTTCATCAAGGCTTTTGGGTGCAGGTGCTGAAAATACTTCTTTTACAGCTACCACTGTATAGCTGTTGTTTTCGCCGGTAATTACTTTTATTTTGTTGGCGGTAAGGTCATTCAGTGTTGCATCCTTAAATCTTGAGAACTCATAACGTCCGCGCTGCACGGTCACGCCATCAGGTCTTTCCTGTGTGTTTATAGCTTTAGCTATTTCTTCTTCTGTCCATTTCGCTTGTTTTATCATTATCATCCCTGTGTCGAAAGTAGCTTTAGTTTTGAACTTGTATACGGCACCATCAAAACCGGCTTCCCACATGTATTTGCCTTTGCGTGTCTCGTAAAATTCTTTTAGACCTGAACTGTCTTTAGATGCTTTGCTCCATACATTGCGATCCATCAGCTCAAATAGCATGATACCATCCTTGTACTCGGTCATAAGCGTTTTGAATTCCGGATTCTCTTCAACCAGCTTATGCTCCTGAAAATCAGTAACCACATTGGTTACATAAAGGCTATAGGCATCACGCACTACCGCATTTTTTGGGCCATTTATACGGCCACGAGTCAGTGAATAAAGAAAGGCTACAAAGTCGCTCTGCAGATAGTTTTTACCCGCAAGTGAAAATAGCACCTTGTTCATGTCTCTGAAATCATCGGGCTTTATCATTTTTGCATCTGCCCCGGTATCTGGTATGTTTTGTACTTTATTGAAGACTTCTGAAAAACTCTCGGCATTTTCTTTAAAGCCATTCTGAGCTTTTATTTTTTCAAAGAAAATATCTTTTGCAGTCTGCGCACGGGAGTCATTTTCTACTTTGCGTTTTAGTTGAGCATACATGCTGTCGTAGGGCTGAAGTGGATATTTTGCAAGCAGCTTTATTATGTGAAAACCATAATCCGTCTGCACCGGTCCGCCTATATCGCCTACTTTCTTCAATCCAAAAGCAACATCTTCAAAAACCGGAACCATAGCGCCTGCGCCAAACGGCTTCATAACACCTGAATCATTTACTGTAAACTTGTCGTCAGAGTATTTTTCTACAAGACTTGCGAATGAAACACCGTTTTTGAGCATGTTCATAACACTATCTGCACGCATGCGAGCAGCTTTTATACCATCATCTCCTCTCGACTTTATTATTTGCACCAATATCTGTGCTACTTTCACTTCGCCTTTATCGGCACGCCTATCCAGCACCTTTACTACATGGTAGCCAAACTGTGTACGGAATGGTGCAGATATTTTGCCTTTTGGAGTATTATAAGCGGCACTCTCAAACGGGTAAACAGTCTGCAAAGCAGTAAAATATCCGAGATCTCCTCCTTTGTCTTTAGAGCCTTTATCGTCTGAAAAAGCGATTGCCATAGACTCGAAAGTCGCTGTTTTAGCTTCAATCAGTTTGTATATGCTATCTATTTTTTTGCGGGGCGCCAATGTATCGCTCCCTGGTGGGCATCCTATAAGAATGTGTGCTACCCGCACATTTTCCTTCTTGCGGTCATATGCTTCACGTATCAGCTTATTGGTTATCTGCTCATCGGTCAGGTAGTTTTTAGAGAGTTGTTTGCGATAATTATTCAACTCGCGCTCTATAGTGGCTACGGTATCCAGCTGTTGTTTGTTAGCTTCTGCAACTTTCATTCTGAACAGCGTGTACAGATCCAGATATCCCCGTAGTTCTTTCTCAGACATGTCGGGTTTTTTGTTGATGCTGTTCTTTTTATACACCCTCAAAAACTCGTCCTTAGTTACAGAATTGGCTCCGTATGTAAATAAGGTTTGTGCATATCCGTTAGCTGCAAAAGCTCCGGCTGCAATACATGATAAAAGCAATTTTCGCATTGTATGTCCTGTTTTTTTAAGTTGGTTTATTTGTTTTTAGCCTGCTTTTCCAGCATCTCTATCAGGCTGGCAATATTACTATGATCCAGCCTTTTACCTCTGATAATCTTCTTTTCATCGAGCAAATATATAGTAGGAGTGCTGTACACATCATATTTAGACCGCCAGTCGCCCACATGTTCAGGGTCCCAGGTTGTAGTCCAGTCGTTTAGTTTGTATTTGGTAACAAAATCTTTAGCGGCTGCCTCATCATATTCTGTACTTACAGAGTACACTTTCAGCCCCTTCCCTTTTAGTGCCGTTTTGCAAACAGAGTCGATTGCAGGCATTTCTTCTTTGCAATGTCCGCAGGTAGGCGCATAGAATATCAACAAAGTATACTTAGCTTTTGAAGCACTGAGGCTTTCTTCTTTTTTGGTGTAGAGATTGGGAAGTTTAATTTCGGGCGCCAGGTTGCCAATTACATTTGGAGCTATTTTCATAGCACGGTCAATGTATTTGTTCAATTCATCACTGCTGAGCCATGTAGCATCGCCTTTCATGTAGTAGTTCTCTACCAGGTACACAAATACCTCGTCCATGCCCATTATCTTACTGTTCTCCACATTCCGGGTAAGCCACCAAAGAGTATATTTAAACAACTCTTTAGCGCCTCTGGTTTTAGCAAGCAGCATATTACTTTCCGCAATAACACTATCTGGCCAGGGCAATACGAGTTTGTTCATATACTCATCCAGCTTGGCATCATATACGGGTGTATGTATCAGACGATCGTCATTCAGATTGAAACCATCCCAATAGTGCGACTTGTAATAAGTATATGCAAATGTGCTGTCTATGGTTTTGCCATCTGCCAGGTAATGTTCCCCTTCAGGTACCTGTGGCACCTCCAGCGAATTGAAGATGGCTGCAAGCAAAGTGCCAGGATATTTTTTTGCGTGATTTTTTCTGAAAGCTGTCAGTTCTTTGGAAGTAACTGATGCTTTTTTCCGGATAACCATTGTGTCTGCGGCTGTTTTTGCCAATGCGTATTCCTTCTGCAAGTCCTGCTGTTTGGCACTGTAGCCTTTCAGAAACCCAATATATTCCTGAAAGCGGTCATTATCCGGAGAGTTGGTAAATGTGAGCCCTTGTGGTAGTTTACTGACATCTGCAGTTATAGTCAATTCATCACCTTTGTCAAGCAGGAACTCAAAATAAGTTTTACGGTCAGAAAGTAGCATCATATATATGCCTCCTGTGAATTCAGGGTCATTGCTGTCAAATACAGCAACACCTTTTTTATCAATGCGTGCAGAATCTCTTTTATAGATAGTAGGTAAAGGTTTGCCATAATAATGTACCAGATACACCATTGAGTCTTTAATGGCAGGTATTTTCAACGTAATACGGTATCCTTCCCGGGCAAAACTTGAACTTGCCATACTCAAGAATAGCATAGCCAATAGTGTAATTCGATTCATACAGATTTTTGATTGTTTCCGCATTAGACGGAAATAAACCCAAGTGTGTTGGTTAAGGAGGTCAAAAATAATTCATAAAACTATAAATCCGCACTTAAAATTTGATTTTCAAATAAGATTCAAGATAAATAGCATGATTGGGTCGTATATGCACAATAATTGATTAAATATGTACTTATAGCATTTATAAACAATTCTAAATAAATGGAGCTTAAAGTTTGTTCCTTTAAAGAGATTTTATACTTTTATATCAAACTCCTTGTATGCAACTATTAGTTTTATTCTCTTTCGCCGAAGAGCTACATGACTGGAAAGGTTTATTGATTACTTTATTTATTGGTGCTGTTGCCGGATTTCTGGCTCAGGTACTTACTCCGGGCAGAGGGTACGGTACTATCGCTACTATTATCATAGGCATTATAGGTGGCTGGCTGGGCAAAATTCTTTTTAAGAATTACTTGTCTTTCACTAACAATCCGCTTATCAATACCATTATTTGCGCTACTGCCGGTGCTTTCATACTCGCGCTGGTACTCAACCTGCTCATAGGTGGTGATGATGGTGATAAAACAGGATACAGGGCTTAACATTATTAATATTTAAGAAATAATTATCCCTATTCTTATCTAACCATAAGAGTAAGGATAACTATATCCATACATATCGTCAATTGTTTTTGCCTTGGAGCATAGGTACAAATGAAAAGTCGCCCAGATCCTCTTGTTTTAGAGTTCCGTCTTTATTCTTTGTTATTCGTATCATTTTTTGTTTCTCATCTTCTCCTACCGGTATTATCATAATGCCGCCTGGTTTTAGTTGTACTACCAATTTTGGTGGTATAAATGGTGCACCACAAGTGATGATAATTTTGTCGAAGGGAGCGAACGACGGTAGTCCTTCAAAACCATCGCCATAGAAGCGCTTTATGTTGGGGTATTTTTTCAGAAAGAAGAACTGTCCTACATAGTCATACAACGCACGCTGACGCTCTATGGTATATAGCGTGATACCCAGTTCACCCAGCACACATGCCTGATAGGCACTGCCTGTACCTATTTCCAACACCTTGTCATATTTTTTTATATCCAACAGTTGTGTCTGGAAGGCAACTGTATATGGATGAGATATTGTTTGATTGGCGGTAATGGGGAAAGCCCTGTTTTCATATGCCTGCCGTTCAAAGGCAGGGTCCAGAAAAAAGTGACGGGGTACAGCATCAATTGCTGCAAGCACTCTTTCATCCGTAATACCTTTGTCACGGAGCAATTGCACCAGTTGTTTTCTCAGGCCTTTATGCAGGTAGTTGTCGTCCTTGGGTATGCTTTGCAACATGTCGCAAAGTTAGCATAATGATGATGTGAATGATAGGGTAGCAGCAATACTTATCCACATTTTCTGTGCCTGGTCGCCGTATTTTCTAATTGATTACGGGAAATTACATTTCACTATTCCTTTTCCCATTCTGTCTCATTTATATTATGTTTGTTGGCACTAAAGAGAACTTATGCGTTACAATCAGGGAATACAACTGCTCGCTTTCACATTTTTAATTTCTTCGGCTACAATCGCCACAGCACAAAAGAAGAATTTCACCATTGCAGAGGCTACCAATGGTATGGGAACTACTCTGGCAACCAAGGGTATAAAAAATGCATCGTGGCAGCCAGGAACTACACGTTTATGGCAGGCTGTAAAGGAAGACGGTAAAGATGTGTGGAAAGTAACCGACTACCGGGGGCTATCGAGCAAAAACTATAGGATAAGCCAGGGTGAGTACCCTATCAAGGTATCAACTATACCAGCACTTAGGTGGCATTCAAAAGATAAAGCTTATTTCGTGTCAGGCACTAATGTAGTAACAGGTGCGCTGATAGAAAATAAATGGGTGTGGACACTTGCCGCTGCCTTACCTGAAAAAGCTGAAAACATAACGGTAGACAAAAGCGGCAATATCGCCTACACCATAGATAATAACCTGTATGTGCAGGAAAAAATAAGCAGGAAAAAGGTAGCTATCACTAATGAAAATGACAAAAACATTATCTCTGGCAAGGCGGTGCACAGAGATGAATTTGGTATAGACAGAGGCATATTCTTTTCTCCTTCGGGTAGTTTTATTGCTTACTACCGCATGGACCAGACAATGGTAAACGATTACCCGGTAGTAAAATGGGACGTAACGCCTGCCCGTGCAGACATTGTGAAGTATCCAATGGCCGGCGGCAAGTCGCATGAGGTAACGCTCTGTGTATACAACCTAGCTACTGGCAAAACAACAACGCTGAAAACAGGAGATAAAAACAAAGACCACTATCTGACAGCCGTTACCTGGAGCCCTGGCGAAAGCTATATTTACCTGGCTATACTCAACAGAGACCAGAACCACCTGTGGCTGAACCAATATGATGCCGCAACAGGCCAAAAAGTTAAAACACTTTTTGAAGAGACAGATCCTGTTTATGTGCATCCTACGCATCCGCTTACATTTATACCCGGACTCTCGAATCGGTTCATCTGGCAGAGCGAGCGCGATGGTTATAATCACCTGTACCTGTACAATACAAATGGCAGCTTGATAAGGCAGCTTACAAAGGGCAAATGGGTAGTGAACGAAATAGCCGGTATTAATGCCGAAGAGGGAACTGTTATCATCACAACTTCAAAAGAATCGCCGCTGGATAAGAACATATATAGTGTAAGCCTCAGCAATATTAACCTGCAACGCATAGACAAAGACCCCGGCATGCACACCGCTGTCTGTAGCCCAGACGGGAAATATGTGCTGGATGTATACAATGGAGCAAGTATCCCAAAGAATACATTCGTACATGCTACCGACGGAAGTGGATCTGTAGAAATAATGAAATCTCCTAACCCGCTTGCAGAATATAACAGGGCACAGGTAAAAAGTATAACCATTACTGCCGCTGATGGCTATACCGACCTATATGGCAAGCTCATACTCCCCGCAGACTTTGACAAGAACAAAAAGTATCCGGTGATTGTGTATCTATACAATGGTCCTAATGTGCAGTTACTGCATAACTCGTTTCCGGAAAGCGGCAATCTTTGGTATGAGTATATGGCACAGCGCGGCTATATTGTTTTCACCATGGATGGCAGGGGAAGCTGGAATAGAGGCCTGAAATTTGAGCAGGCTACATTCAGGCATTTGGGCGATGTAGAAATGGCCGACCAGCTAAAGGGTGTAGCATACCTGAAATCACTACCTTATATAGATAGCAAACGAATGGGCGTACATGGCTGGAGCTATGGTGGCTTTATGACCACATCGCTGATGCTCAAGTATCCGGGGGTATTTTCCTGTGGCGTAGCCGGCGGACCGGTTATGGACTGGAAAATGTATGAAGTCATGTACACAGAGCGCTACATGGATGTGCCGGAGGACAATCCTAAAGGGTATGAAAACGCTAATCTGGTAGAAAAGGTGAAAAACCTGCAGGGCAAGCTAATGCTGATACACGGCACGAGCGACGATGTAGTGGTGTGGCAACATAGTCTCAATTTTATAAAAAAGAGCGTAGATGAGGGTGTGCAGGTAGACTACTTTGTATATCCGGGTCATGAACACAATGTGCGTGGCAAAGACCGGGTACACCTAATGCAGAAGATTACTGACTATTTTGATGTTCATCTTAAGCCGTAAAATGAACTCCACTACAAAATTGCCTTTCTGTAACCTCAAAGCGGCTTTTTGTTTTTTCGGCATGATGCACTGAAGAAATGATTTTTCGAGCAATGCCGGCTTTATATTTGGCTATATTGAACGGAATTTTTAATTTACCTTTGCATTCTAAAAATTAAATTACCAGTTAAGTGAGTAAAGTAAATATAGTACGGTTTGCATCAAAAAACGGGGATGGTTTTTATGATGCCCTTAAAAAAAACATAGACAGTTTTTTTAAAGAAAATAACATAGCACCCACCGGCAATAGTTCATTGCGATGGAAAACAGTCGCAATGGTTTCTCTGTTTTTCGTTCCTTACATCTTTATTATTTCGGGCATTGGAGCATCCAGTGTGTTTTTATATTTCGGGTTGTGGGCACTTATGGGTTTTGGGATGATAGGAGTAGGGTGTGGTGTGCACCACGATTCCAACCACGGTTCATACTCCGCCAATAAAAATGTGAACAAAGTAGTAGGCGATATAGTAAATGTGGTGGGTGGCTATGATGTAACCTGGCGTATACAGCACAATGTGCTGCACCATACCTATACCAATATTGAGGGACTGGATGAGGACATAGATGCGGGCGGACTACTGCGCTTCTCACCTCACAGTAAGAAGCTGGCAGTGCATCGTTTTCAGCATATCTACGGTTGGTTTCTTTACTGTCTGCTTACTATACAGTGGGTTACTTACAAAGACTATGTACTGTTATTTCAGTATAACAAAAAGGGACTGCTGAAAAAGGAAAGAATCACACTGGGCAAGGCATTGCTGGAGCTGAGTATCTATAAAGTGATATATTTTACGTACATACTGGTACTGCCTATTATGTACTCCGGTATGCCCTGGCAGTATGTGGTTGGCGGTTTCATGCTGTTGCACGCCATAGCTGGTTTGGGACTTTCCTGTATCTTCCAGTTGGCACATGTACTCGAAAGTTCTGAATATCCACTACCCACTGACGACCGTAAAATGGGAAACAGCTGGGCTGTTCACCAGATGCTAAACACAGCTAACTTCTCTCCCAAAAGTCATTGGATTTTCTGGTTTGTAGGCGGTCTCAACTATCAGGTAGAGCACCACCTGTTCCCACACATTTCACATGTTCATTACCCCCAGATAGCCAAAATTGTGAAGAGTACAGCAGAGCAATATGGAGTGCCTTATAAGGTGATGCCAACCTTTGTAAATGCACTTGCAGAACATTGGCGCATGTTGAAAAAAATGGGTCAATAATTGGGTGCTTATTCAGGCAATCTTTATTTGCAGACAGGTTCTTCCTAAATAAAAAAAGCCCCGCAGGTGCGGGGCATATAGTTTTCACGGTGCCAGAGAAATATCTTGAGTGATTGATTTTCTGTTTCGTAACACAAATCTAAACAAAATTTGCCATAAAATTGCCATTTTTTTTGAAAGATTTGTTATTTCGACTTTATTTTAGCGTATTACAAACCACATACATACTGTATCTTCGCACTTTGCGTTATTCTGAACAACTAGCATTTCATGAGATTCGGCAAGATAGCGGCAGTCATCCTATTACTTTTTTCTTCATTTAGAGCATCGGCGCAACGTCCGGTACTCAGTATGCCGGACCATGATGATAAACTGTATTACTTCGGGATAACATTTGGGGTCAATTTTTCCGTTCACCGCATCAATTATACCTCCTCCTTTGCTCTTACAGACACTTTTAAGCGTATACAGCCATTGTGGCAACCGGGGTTTAATCTGGGGCTGATGGGTACCCTTCGCCTTACCCGTTTTGTTGATTTTCGGTTCATTCCTTGTCTGCTATTTGCTGAGAAACGATTACAGTTTGAGTACGGCCCCCCAAGTGACAGTATATCAAACCGTGCTATTGAGTCTATTTACATGCACCTGCCTTTTCAGTTCAAGTTTAAAAGTGACCGGATAAACAATTTCCGTTTCTATGGACTTGTAGGCGGCAAATTTGACTACGATCTTGCAGCAAATGCCCGTTCTAAGCGTCCTGATGAATTTTTGAAAATCAATCCCATTGACTACGGCATGGAGTTTGGTGTAGGATTTCAGTTTTTCAACCCCAATTTCATTTTCTCTCCCGAGATAAAAATAAGTCAGGGGCTGTCGAACCAACTTTTCCGTGATCAGGGTTTGCAGCTTACCAATGCAATAGACCGGCTGAGTACCCGGATGATCGTAATATCCATACACCTGGAGGGGTAACCTATCGTTATACCGACGATACAGGTATTAATCACTACTATTGAATTTGCCATTATAACGTTGCTTTTAAAAATACAAGCTACCTTTGCAGCCGCATTTTAAAACTAATACCTGCATGAAAGAGGCATATATCATAGATGGAATCCGCACACCTATTGGCAATATCAGAGGCGCCCTATCGGGCATTCGTGCCGATGACCTCGCTGCCCTGGTAATGAAGGAGCTGGTAGCCCGCAATCCCGCAATACCTGCTGAAGTAATAGACGATGTGATACTGGGCTGCCACAATCAGGCAGGAGAAGACAACCGTAACGTTGCCCGTATGGCACTGCTACTGGCAGGAATTCCGTGGAGTGTGCCCGGTGAAACAGTTAACAGACTTTGCGCTTCCGGCATGTCTGCGGTAATAAATGCTGTGAGAGCTATAAAAGCAGGTGATGGTGATGTGTTTATAGCTGGTGGTATGGAGCATATGACCCGCAGTCCATGGGTCATAGCCAAGACAGCTCTGCCGTTTGGTGGCGATGCGCAGATGTTCGACAGCAGCTTTGGTTGGCGGTTTGTGAACCCAAAAATGCACGAGCTCTATGGCACAGACCCTATGGGGATAACTGCCGAAAACCTTGCCGAAATGTACAAGATAAGCAGGGAAGACCAGGATTTGTTTGCATACCGGTCGCAGATGAAAGCTGCGGCTGCTCAGCAATCGGGCAGACTGGCAGAGGAAATTACCCCGGTAGTGATACCTCAGAAAAAAGGGGAGCCAACCATAGTAAGCAAGGATGAATTTATAAAGGCATCTTCTACAGTGGAAAAGTTGGCGCAACTAAAACCATCCTTCTCAAAAACAGGTACTGTTACTGCCGGCAACGCATCTGGCCTTAATGATGGTGCTGCTGCACTATACATTCTCTCGGAGGATGCTGTAAAGAAATATGGTGTGGCACCACGCGCTAGAATAGTCAGTTCGGCGGTAGTAGGTGTAGAGCCACGCATAATGGGCATAGGCCCCGTAGGCGCAACCAATAAGGCGCTTGCAAAAGCAGGACTTACCCTGAATGATATAGATATAATAGAAATCAACGAGGCATTTGCGGCACAAAGCCTTGCCTGCACCCGCCAGCTGGGGCTTGCAGACGATGACCCACGTGTGAACCCTAATGGAGGTGCGATAGCCATAGGGCACCCATTGGGTATGACAGGTGCTCGTATTATCAATGCAGCCGCGCTGGAACTTCACAAACAAGGAAAACGTTATGCCCTTGCAACCATGTGCATAGGCCTGGGGCAAGGTTATGCGGTGATTATAGAAAAAGCGTAGTTGGTTAGAGGGGTAAAGGGTTAATTGGTTAGAGGGTCAAAAGGTTGATTTTTATGTTCGCTTACCTGGCTGTTAGCGGTTGGCTGTAAAATAGGTAATCACCGGGAAGTGGTCGCTGTAGCCGTTTATCCAGTAGGTGCCCTTGAATGAGCGGTGCGGTTCGCCCTGATGCCCTTTGTAACTGTCCTGTATAAATGCCGGCTTGTATACTTCGGCACTTTGGTAGCGGAGTTTTTTGCCCGTTACCAGACTACCTGAAATAATAATCTGGTCGAACAGATTCCATTTTTTACGGTATACTTCTGTGCCGGTTCCGCTTTTGTATATTGCTGCAAATGGATTGAAAAGGGCTGAAGCGGTTTTCGCATTGTTGTTTGCACCGAGTACCCTTATAACACTGACGTCATCAGGATTGTCATTTAGGTCGCCCATGATAATAATGCGGCTATTCCGGTTTCTTCTGAACAATGCATCTACGGCAGCTTTGTTGACTCTTGCAGCTATTGCCCGTTTGGAGGCGCTTTCATCCTCGCCGCCCCTGCGCGACGGCCAGTGATTTAAAAAAATATGCACCGTATCGCCTGCGAGTATACCACTTACATACAACACGTCTCGGGTTACAGATTTTCCGCCGGTGGCAGATATATCCACCTGTAGCGGCTCACTTTTTAATACCTTGAACTCGGCGGGGTCATACATCAGTGCCACGTTTATACCCCTGGGGTCGGGACCATCATACCACACATATTTGTACCTGTTTTTTGCTATTTCCGGTTGCTTTACCAGTGCATCCAGCACTATACTGTTTTCCACCTCAGCAAACCCTATTATAGCCGGTCCTTTTTCAGCATTCATTCCCTTTATAACCGTGGCTATGTTGTGCAGTTTTTGCCGGTATATGCGGGTGGTGTAATGGTACTTTCCACCAGGTGTAAACTCTTCATCATCTTTTGCAGGATTATCGGTAGTGTCGAAAAAATTCTCACAATTGTAAAAAGCAACCGCGATACGATTTCTATCAGCATGCTGTGCAAATGTTGAATTGCTAACGCATACAGATAGCAAATAGAGTACAATAAAAGTTTTGATTTGCCGCATTATGCTTTCCTAATTTCAATACCTGTAACAAATGTAACGTTTTGGAAGTGACCTTCAAATCAGTAAGCTTTTAGAAATGATTAGTACCCACTGATGAAAAAACAGCAAGTTTAACAAATGTACAAATTTGCCACTTCAAGGTATAAATACTTTCTGGTGAATGTTGTGTGACTCTGCCCAGTAAAAATCAATACTCAATACAATAATACAACCATATTACATATAAAGTCATTAGAAACAAAAAAACACTGTTAATTACAAGAATATTTGTTTGGTATGCAGCGTTCTTTGAAAAAAAAGAGTAAAAAACAAAAATTAAAAAAGCAGTTGAAAATGAAATCTCACCACCTACCCACCAATAAAAATTTTTCATACTTCTATACTGCCATTCAAGGGATTCATTCGAAAATTTATAAATTTTTTTATATTCTAAAAAATTTCGCTTAACCTCAATTAGCTCAGATATGTTGATTAAAATACACGTTATGCATATAATAGAATTTATTATAAATAGTATGCGTTTCATTGTATTAATAATTTGAAAATGGTTTTAGAACGCAACTGCTTAACTAGTCCTATCAGGGGATTGTTACTTGCGGTATTACTTACAAAACCAAATAGAAAACATGCTTGAAAAAAAACTGAATTTGCACATTGTGATTACTTAAGTTACAGTAATGCATCAAATATACAGTTTTGTAAGCTGCTGTTCAACAATGTCGAATGAAATTTAGCCCCTTTCCCCCTTCCATTCATCTCTGTGTTTGCGAAGCGGGTGTTGTTTCGATTTGTTGAATATCATCATGCCATTTTCACGTCCGGCACGCTGGGCGCGCTGCTGGTCTTCGGGCATGTTTTTTTCTTCCTTACATTCTTCGCTGCAGCAGCCTTCATATTTTGCGGCACAGGCATCGCACTGTATGAATAACAGATGGCAGCCATCGTTTTTGCAATTGGTGTGTGTATCGCAGGGAGTGCCACAGATGTGGCATTGTGCCAGCACATCTTCAGTTATGCGCTCACCCAGCCGCTCGTCGAAAACGAAATTTTTACCCCTGAATTTGAGCGGCAGGTTTTCTTCTTTGGCCTTTCGTGCATATTCTATTATGCCACCTTCTACATGAAATACATTTTTAAATCCATTGTGCAGCATATAAGCACTTGCCTTCTCGCAGCGTATGCCACCCGTGCAGTACATTATAATGTTCTTATCCTCATTGCCTTTTAGCATATCTACTGCCATAGGTAGCTGGTCTCTGAATGTATCAGAAGGAACTTCTATCGCATTTTCGAAATGACCTACTTCATATTCATAGTGATTGCGCATATCTACCACTATTGTGTCGGGTTTTTCAGATAGTTCGTTGTATTCCCTGGCTTTCAGGTATCTGCCGGTTCTTGCCATGTCGAAGGTAGGGTCATCTATCCCATCAGCAACTATCTTGGGTCGCACCTTCATCCGCAGCACCCAAAAGGATTTACCGTCATCATCTACAGCTATATTCAGGCGTATTCCATTGAGCTCGGGGGCAGCATTATAAAGCGCATCCTTAAACGCATCAAAGTTGCTTTCAGGCACACTCATTTGCCCGTTTATACCCTCGTTAGCTATATAAATACGCCCAAAGACCTTGAGTTCTTTGAATACAACATACAGATTGTTGCGAAATGTAGCAGGTTCTGCTATGTAGAAATACTTGTAGAAGGATACTGTGATGCGGGGCTCCGTTTCGGCAAGCATCAGTTGTTTCAGTTCCTCATTGTTTACGCGGTTGTGTAGCACTGGCATGGTGTACCTTCCTGTTTTTTGTGTGAACGAGGGTACAAAGGTAGGTAAGGAAGTGTATAGAAAAATGACTTTCGTCAGGCTGCCCTGTTACAGCCAGTGCAGCGGATTACGGCGGCGTAGCTGCGTGTATCGTTTTATATTCATCCAGAATGCCAGCACCATGTAAACAATAATAGGCGACCCCATGGTAAGAAACGAAATGTAAATAAACCACAGGCGAATGCTGGAGGTAGCCATGCCCATACGTTCTCCTATGGCACTACACACCCCAAATGCTTTCCACTCTATAAAGTCCTTTATGTGATATAATCTGTACATAACGCTCTTGCAAAAGTAAGTATTACAATGACTATTGCAATAGTGCATGAAATAATCGTGCCAGAAATGACAATTAAGTAATCAGGCAACAATTATTTCATGCATAGCGACGCGAATCGGTCAAAAGAACTAGTGCTTTCCTTCTCTTCCTATTTTTGAATCAAGCATAGACTTAAGTTTTTCTATTGCACCCTCTACAGCCTGCTGGTGCGTATTAGCATGGTTGGTAACCGCTACCGGAGGTTTTCCTTCTATTCTCGCCTCCAGCACACAGCGCTTATCATTGATGCCTTGCTTGTCGCCATTCTCGTCGGTAAGGTGTGCCTCTATACGAGTGATATGCCCGCTGAATCTCCTCATTTCGTCAGAGATAAGTGCTATCAATGGTTCTCTTAGTGCTTCTCTGCCGGGTATATTATTATCGGTATTAAATAAGACTATCATGGTTATCTTTTTTAGTGAGTGTTTTTTAGATTGTAACAGTATGAAGGTAGGCATTATTACCCGTCGCCAGTCCAAACGAAATGTTATACTTGCGTCCTATAGTTTTCCGTTAATCGAAGAGAAACATCTGTTATGTTCGACATTTTTGTCAATATTTCTTAAATTGGTGCATGGCTTTTGATGAACAACTCAGTAACCGCATCAGAGAAGTCTTGGCTGACCTTCCGGATGTAGCAGAAAAATACATGTTTGGCGGCATGTGTTTTATGGTAGACGGAAAGATGTGTGTAGGAGTTGAAAAGGATAGACTGATGTGCAGAATAGGCCCGGATGTATATGACGCCGCATTGGAAATAAATGGTTGTTCAGAAATGGTATTTACCGGAAAGCCAATGAAAGGCTATGTATATGTAAGTATGGATGCGGTAAAGACAAGAAAAAATCTGGAGTATTGGCTAGGTTTGTGTCTGGCGTATAACAAGATTGCGAAGGCATCAAAAAAGAAGAAGTTGAAATAATTCCCCTGCCTGTCATAGATTTGCCCTGCAATGGATATTGTTTGTACACCGGAAGAACTTAGTCTGTTTAAAACTATAGGCGATGCAGCAGCTGCTTTGAATGTAAGTTGTTACCTGATAGGGGGCTTTGTGCGCGACAAGATATTGGGCAGGCCTACCAAGGATGTAGATATAGTGTGTACAGGCGACGGTATAGAGCTGGCGCACGCGGTAGCTGCTACTTTTCCACACAAGCCGCATGTGAGTTTTTTCAAAACATTTGGCACAGCACAGTTCCGGCTGCATGGGTTGGATGTAGAGTTTGTAGGTGCCAGAAAAGAATCTTACAGCAGCGACTCGCGCAAGCCACATGTGGAGCCGGGAACCATAGAAGACGACCAGCTCAGAAGAGATTTTACCATCAATGCACTTGCCATTAGTCTCAATAGTATTAATTACGGCAAGCTTATAGATCCATTCGACGGTATAGCTGATCTTGAAAGAAAAATCATACGTACTCCTCTCGATCCGGATACAACGTTCTCAGACGATCCGCTACGTATGATGCGTGCGATAAGGTTTTCTACTCAGCTCGGTTTTGAGATTACGCCCGATGTATTCCAATCTATCTGCCGTAATAAGGGGCGGTTGAAAATAGTATCTCAGGAGCGCGTTACTGATGAGTTGAATAAAATAATGGCGGCAGCCCGTCCGTCAGTAGGTCTTGATTTGCTCTTCAGAAGCGGACTGCTGCGCGAGTTTTTTCCGCAGATGGCAGATCTCTCCGGCGTGGAGATTGTAGAAGGCAAGGGGCACAAAGATAACTTCTATCACACCTTGCAGGTAATAGACAATACAGCAGCCAAAAGCGACAACCTGTGGCTGCGATGGGCTGCACTGCTGCACGATATAGGCAAACCAGCCACTAAAAAGTTTGAAGATGGTCATGGCTGGACTTTTCACGGGCATGAGGTAGTAGGGGAGCGCATGACGCCACGCATCTTCAAACAACTGAAACTGCCGCAAAACGAAAAAATGAAGTATGTGGCAAAGTTGGTAGCACTCCACCTTAGGCCCATAAGTCTGACCAAGGAAGATATTACGGACTCTGCCATGCGCAGGCTGCTGTTTGATGCCGGCGAAGAACTCGAAGATCTGATGATACTTTGCGAAAGTGACATCACGTCTAAGAATAGAATGAAGGTTAAGCGCTATCTCGAGAACTTCGAGCTGGTGAAACAACGGTTGAAAGAGGTAGAGGAAAACGATAAAATACGCAATTGGCAACCACCCATCAGCGGTGAAGATATTATGCAACTCTTTGGCCTTTCGCCATCCAGAGAAGTAGGCGTATTGAAAACCACCATACGCGAGGCCATTCTGGATGGTCTTATTCCCAATGACCGTGATGCTGCCTATGAATTGCTGTTAAGCAAAGCTAAGGAGCTGAACCTGAAGCCTGTGAATCAGTAGCGGAAATTTAAAGTGAAATGGGTTCGTAGCAAGTATATGTGGAGTATAGATTATTTGTACAGTTCTATTCTATAGGTTTGCGTTTTTTGTTGTTATTTGCAGCATCATGGAAGAGAGGAATGTACTCTATTATATTTTTTCAATTGTAAGGCTGCTTTTGTACCCATTTGCCTTGTTGTATGGCGCATTGGTATGGTGGCGAAACGCATTGTACGATTCCGGCTTTTTTACATCCATAGGTTTTAGCGTACCTGTTATTACTATCGGAAATCTATCTACAGGTGGCACCGGCAAAACTCCTCATGTGGAGTATCTTGTCAGGCTATTACAATACAGGTACAGAGTGGCTAGTATGAGTCGCGGCTATAAGCGCCGCACGCAAGGCTTTGTACTGGCCGATGAAACAACTAATGCACTACGGATAGGTGACGAGCCAATGCAGTACCACCTCAAGTTTCCGGAACTGGTGGTGAGTGTAGCAGAAGAGCGTATGACCGGCATTCCATCTTTGCTGCAACGCAGACCAGACGTAGAAGTTATATTACTCGACGATGCTTACCAGCACAGGTCGGTAAAGGCTGGATTGAACATACTGATTACAGACCATGCACATCCTTTTTACGAAGACCATATTTTGCCTTTCGGTAGCCTCAGAGAGAGTCGAAAGTCAGCCAAAAGGGCAGATGTGATTATTGTCTCAAAATGTCCTGCTGCATTGCAGACAGAGCAGGCAAATAGTATAAGGCAGCGCATAAAAAAATACAATAATAACGCAGTCTTTTTTACCGGTTTGCAATACATCCTCCCTTTTGATTTTCTTCTTGGATCACCAGTGTTTCTTAACGGCAAAAACGTATTGCTTGTATGTGGTATCGCAAAACCAGAGCCCTTGCTTGCTTTTCTGAAAGAGCAGGCTACGGGAGTACATACCTTGACGTACAGCGATCATCATTATTTTGTATCAGCAGACCTTGAAGAGATAAAAGCCACATTCGACAAATGGGAGGTTCCGGATAAAATTATTGTAACAACCGAAAAAGACGCGGCAAGATTAAGATTGCACGAAAACAAACTGGCAGAGTGGGGGATAGTTATTGCAGTATTACCTGTAGAGGTGGTAGTACTTTTTGGTCAGGGAGCGATGTTTGATAACATTGTTGGTACTTACATCGAGCAGTCTATTGCCGAAAATAGTACATATTTCGCGTAAGTATACTGAATCTCATAGATAATATAATAAAACCCACTTATTCGATTTCAAATGCAGGTGTGTTTAAGTGCTTTTTTATGTAGTTTCAACTAAATATATGAAAAGTAGCATAATATTGTGAACTAATTTTTTCATTTTAACTTTCAGGTAATATTTACTCGGTATTATTTACTTTGTTCACATTTTAATATTAATATATTTTTGGTAAGTATGAAATTCAAAAATAACTGCATAAATTGCTATGATATTTTCATTAACTACGTTTAGTCGTTTTAACAAATGATCATTGATACCTTAAAACACTCTCTTTCGCTTAAATAAATTATATGAAAAGAATATTTTTACTACTATCCCTTTGTTGTGCAGGGATGGTCCACGGTCAAACCTCCACTTATTCATTAAACAGGTCTGTTACCCCTGGCGCTTTTGTTTCAATTGCTGGTGGACCTGGAACAGTTATTGCTACTATCAGTGGCGATGAGCGTACGCAGACTTCTATACCTATAGGATTTACTTTCCCTTATTGTAGTGCTACTTATACAACACTTTCTGCCGCAGACAATGGATGGTTGTCTTTAGCCAACTCTGCTACAAATAACTACTTATCTTTCTCTAATCATGAATATGCGGCCAGCACTAGCAGTCTGGGCGCTATTGGTGGAGGTGTAGGTCTGTTAATGCCTTTCTGGGACGATCTGAAAGGTACTGCAACCCCATCTTCCGCACCCGCTGATACTGCTTTTGGGTATTATCAGACATCCGGAACAACGCCAAACAGAGTTTTTACTTTTCAGTGGGGAACACCCACTAACAGATGGTATAGTTATGTTGGTATGAGTTTGCCGGTAGGAAGAGCATCTTTTCAGGTGAAATTGTATGAGACTTCCGGTGTAATCGAGTACATCTACGATTCAAGCACTTTTTCTGTTAATACAGCTACTATTGGCATTTGTAACAGCACTTCAGACTATCGCACTTTACCTAACGAAACATCTGCAACCCCTTCTGCAAGCTTTTTTTACAATATCGACTCTACACCAATTAGAAATACAATATTGCAGTGGGCGCCACCATGCCCCTCACCACCTCCACCCAATACAGGAACAACTGTATTTTGTCAGGGCGGAACCACAACTTTATCCAACCCTTCTACAGGTGGTACCTGGGCAAGCAGCAGTGTAAGCGTAGCTACTGTTTCTACAGGAGGTTTGGTAACAGGAGTAGCAGGTGGCATTGTGAATATAACTTATATTGTCACTCCCGGTTGTTTTGCAATATCTGTGGTTACAGTCAATCCATTGCCTGATACTATAGGCGGAAGCATAAATGCATGCGAAGGACAGACTACAAATTTTACAAGTGCTCCTTCAGGCGGCACTTGGAGCAGCAGCGATGTGGCTGTAGGTACTATTTCTACTTCAGGAGTGTTTACTGGCCTTACCTCAGGTGCTACTACAATCAGTTATCAATTGGCCACAGGATGTGCCAGAACGCTGGATATCACAGTGAATTCACAACCGGTGATAAGTGGTTTTAACACTGCCTGTCTTACAGATACCACCTTCCTTACAAGTATCGTTCCCGGTGGCACCTGGAGCAGCAGTAATACCGCCAGAGCTACAGTTGGTGCATCCACCGGTCATGTAATGGGTGTAAGTCTGGGTCCGGTTATTATCACCTACACGGCTCCCAGTGGCTGCCGTGATACCCTGCCTATGACCGTAACTACTATTTGTCCTACATCTATCAATGATGTTTCTGCTACATATAATAAACTAAATGTGTATCCGCACCCAACAAAAGGAGATTTTTATATGTCTATTCCTGCGACGGGTATTGCAAACATTACAATTACAGACATTTGCGGAAAATCAATCCTGTCAAAAAAGGCTGCAGTCGTAAAATCTGAAGTATTTCATTTTGATGAAGGAAATAATTTACCCGCCGGCAGTTATATTCTGAAGTTGGCTCTGGGAGATGAAGTATACATCGGAAAGTTGACAATAATTAGGTAACAATCAATTGAATTCATAAAATTTATACTATATTTGACCCAGCTTACTTCAACTATTATTACTAACCTTCTTTGATTATTTATAGTAAACATTAAGAACATGAATGCCAAAAAAATACTACTCGCTCTTATCGTTTTTGTTGGTTTCGGTATTAGTACTAACGCACAATTGGTATGTCCTCCAAATATTGATTTGGAATTGGGAGATTTGTCTGGTTGGTCATTTTATACAGGTTCTTTTACCGGCGGGGTACCAGATGCTACAACATTAACAGGAGCTATCTCTTGCCGGCATACATTAACTAAGATTACGGGCCTGATTGGTTGTACTGGGCCTGGTGGTGTTGGGCCATTTGATCAATATGGCGGCTTTCCTGTAGTGGCTCCCGGTGGTGGTAGTTATTCATTGCGTGTCGGTGCGAATGTAAACGGGGGGTTTACTGAGAAAGCACGCTTTTTTGTTCACATTCCACCGGGTTCTGATAATTACAGCCTCATCTACAGATATGCTATCGTGTTGCAGGATCCTGGTCATAGTGTTGCACAGCAACCGCGTTTTCTGGTTCGCGTATTTGACTCTGCGGCAACAGCAATTGGTGGAGGAGTAGTGCCGGTATTGGTAAGCGACACAGCTTGTTCCTATTTTCAGTATGTTGCATCCGGCACACTGCCTGGTTTCATGACAAACAGCACCTGCCCATCGCCGATTTGTGTTCCACCGGCAGCTGGTGGGTCACAGAGAGTTAGGTATAAATCATGGAGTACTTCTACAGTTGACCTTTCGGGATTAGGTGGCACTACAGTAGGCATAGATTTTATAAGTTCCGATTGCTCTCCTACCGGACATTTTGGTTATGGTTATGTAGATATGAGTTGCGGTTTATTTAGAATAGCAGCCTCTATTTGCGATACACTTGAAGACCCTGTTTTGACTGCACCTGATGGTTTTGCATCTTATTCGTGGTGGGATTCTGCTACGTTCTCTGTTTTTTATGGTTCCGGTATTTCTATAACGATACCGTTTCCTCCTTCACCGATTACACTTGCAGTAGTTCTTACGCCATACCCTGGTTATGGATGTCCGGATACGCTTTATACTACTATCAAGCCTGCTAATCTTGCCCTCAACCCTTCAAATGACACTGCCATCTGCCCCGGCAGAAGCACTTTGCTTGAAGTAAATGCAACTGATATTGCTGTTCCTCTTACTTATAGTTGGTTTCCTACAACCGGTCTTAGTTGTGCTTCCTGCCCTAATCCGGTGGCAAGTCCTACAGTTACAACTGCATATACAGTAACTGTAACCAATACCAATGATTGTCAGTTACAACATGTGTTTAACGTCACAATTCTTCCTGATCTGGTTACTAATGTCACCGTAGACACACCTACATGTAATGGTTATACCAATGGATCGGCAACAGTAAATGTAACAAGTGGGACCGGACCTTATTCTTACACCTGGAGTACAGCACCTGTACAGACATCATCTGTTGCCGTTGGTTTAAGTGGGCCAGATACACTTACCGTAGTTGTAATAGACGACTTAGGTTGCACTGACACTAATACCGCAATCATAAGAGATCCAATTCCAAGAGTTGTTAGTATTGACACTTTTTACAATCCTAGTACCTGTTTGGGAACTGATGGTAGTATAGTGATTGAAGGTGTATTAGTACCTGGAACTTCTTACAGATTAAACTATATATTCGATGGATTGCCACAAAGCAGGGTAATTGTTGCTGATGCTACTAACAGAATAACCTTGAATATGCTTGGTGCAGGTAATTACAGTAATTTGCAGATTGTATTAGCAGATTGTCCTTACAATATGGTTGGCCCGGTTACTTTAGTAGATCCTCCTACTCCTGACCTTTCCGGTGTTACAAGTAACAGTTTTGTATGTGTAGGCGATACACTTAAACTTTTTGCAACCAGTTCTACAACCGGCGTTGCTTTTACTTGGGATGGGCCTGCAGGCTACAATTCCGGTTTACCTAATCCAATAATTGTACCGGCAAGTATGGCAAATGCAGGTGTATACTCTGTAACTGTTTCTAGGGCAAATTGTTTCAATTATTCATCTACTTTGGTTGAAATTCGTCCTTTGCCAGTACCAGTTGCAACTAGCAACACTCCGGTATGTTCGGGAGACACACTCTTCCTGAAAAGTACGTCTGCAACAGGTGCTACAACTTATAAATGGGATGGTCCTGACTTCTATACCTCTGTTGGCCAGAATCCATACATAGCACATGTGCAAACTGTATCTACAGGTGTATATACTGTAGCTATAACATGGAATGGATGTACGGTAAGTGATACAGTAGATGTAATTGTAAATCAGACACCAACTGCTCCGGTTATAGCCGATACCAATTATTGCCAGAATGATGTCCCGGTTGCTTTTTATGCAGAGGGTACAAATCTCACATGGTATCCGGTTCCTAATGGTGGTGTGGGTGTAACCGCGGCCCCTATCCCATCTACAGTGAAACCTGGTGTCTATTCTGTTTTCGTTACTCAGACTTCAGCAGAAGGATGTACCAGTAAACGCTCCAAGGTTACTGCAAAAGTCTGGATTTACCCTAATCTAAAATTTGAGGTTACAGACAGCGTAGCATGTGCCGGTACCTACATTACTTTTGAGGTAGCAAATGTTGAGGAAGGGAATTCCGGCTTTACATGGCAGTTTGAACCCACAACAGAACCAATCAAAAATGTGAATCCGGTTTATCACGCATTCAATACAGTAGGTACTTTCACCATTGCAACTTCTGCATATTATGCTTATTGTCCTACTATTGATATGCAAAAGGTTATCAGTGTTTATCCTTATCCATCTATGAATCTCGGACCAGATACTTCAATCTGTCCTGGTAGTATGTCTATAGAACTCTCTGCTGCCCAGGTAAATAGCTTTGGTTATCCGGTTTCATGGAAGTGGGGTACAGGTGAAACAACACCTAAAATAACTGTTGTAGCTCCTGGTTCTTACCGCGCTTCAGTCACCATCAATGGTTGTGTGTCTTCTGATACCATACAGGTTGTAAACGATTGTTACATTAACATTCCAAACGTTTTTACTCCCAATGGCGATGGCTTGAACGATTACTTCTTCCCACGCCAGTTGCTTACGAGTGGTCTTACTAGTTTCAGTATGAATATTTATAATCGTTGGGGTCAGTTGATATTCACAGCCAATACCCTTGAGGGTCGTGGTTGGGATGGCCATTTTAACGGAGTACCTCAGCCTGAAGGTGTTTACATTTATGTAATTGATGCTGAATTTAAGGACGGACAAAGGGAAAATCATAAAGGAAACGTTACCTTATTGAGGTAACACCCTTACGTTTTCAATATAATATTAAATGGGGCTGTCTCAAAAGTAAGATTTTGAGACAGCCCCTTTTTTTGTGTGGATCTTTTTGGGAAAGGTTCTATTAGCTTCCGTGGAGTCTACCAATGCATGTAAGTTAGATAAACCGACCTTTAGGCTGCTTTTT
>JAIOYR010000092.1 GCA_021740995.1 Taibaiella sp. | reverse complement strand
AATAAAAAAAGACCCGAATCATTCCAAAGAATAACACAGGTGCTAATTTTTAATCCCTTTAAACAAATTACTATTTACTTATGCCATGTTATGAAACACATGCTGTACATCATCGTCCTGCTCTACACGCTCAATAAGTTTGAATACTTCTTCTGATTGCTCTTCGGTGACTTCAATAGTGTTGAGTGGCAGCCATTCCAGCTCTGATGATATAGGGGTGATGCCTTTTTCTTCCAAAGCCTTCTGCATATTGCCGAAGTCCGTAAATCCGCAACGCACTATTATGTTTCCTTCGCTGTCTTCACCTACTTCTTCCAGTCCGTAATCTATAAGCTCCAGTTCCATATCTTCCATATTCAATCCGTCTGATTTTAGCTTGAAAACACCCAAATGTTTGAAAAGAAAGCCAACAGAACCGCTGTTACCCAGCACTCCGCCGCCTTTATTGAAGTGCGAACGCACATTTGCAACTGTACGGGTTGTATTGTCTGTGGCTGTAACTACCAGTACTGCTATACCATGAGGTGCATATCCTTCATACAGCACTTCGTCATAGTTGCTGGTATCCTTGCCCATGGCATTCTTGATGGCCGCTTCAATTCGGTCTTTGGGCATGTTAAGCCCCTTAGCATTTTGCATCACCCTACGCAGCATAGGGTTGTTATCGGCATCAGGGCCGCTTTTTTTAACAGCAATTGCTATTTCCTTGCCAATACGGCTGAATTGTTTTGCCATGCGGTCATACCGCGCAAACATTGTGGATTTACGTACTTCAAATATCCTACCCATATATAAATGCTATTGTATTGAAATCAGGGCGCAAAAGTACGGAAAGATGTTACAGTTTCGGCATATACACAACGTATTTTTCTTCAAACGATGGTTCTAGAAATATGTCGTTAACTTTCCATGCCTGTATTATTCTTTTTAGTCCTGTTTCCTGTATTTCGTTGTTAAGGTTACCGCCCTTCAGGCACACCAGCCCATTGGGCAGTTCGTCACTTTTTTGTCCTCTTCTAATCAATGGGTTTACCCATCGCCACAGGTCACTCAGAGGCGCTACCGCTCTTGATACTGCATAGTCGAACGTGCGTCCTTTAATATCCTCCACACGAGAATTTATAGCTATCACATTGTGCAGCCCTATTGCATTTGAAATTTCCTGAACTACCTTGATCTTTTTACCTATACTATCAGACAGTACAAACTGTACCTCCGGGAAAAATATAGCCAGCGGAATACCGGGAAAGCCACCGCCGGTGCCAATGTCCACTACCTGTGCACCTTTATCGAAGGGGCAAATGGCGGCAATGGCCAGTGAATGGAGTACATGCCGCTCGTATAGCGAATCGATATCCTTTCTGGATATTACATTTATTTTTTCGTTCCACTCCTTGTACAGGTCTTCAAGCATTCTGAACTGTTCCAGTTGCTGCGGCGTGAAATCACTGAAATATTTTAGGATTATTTCCAATTTTTTTTGTTTTTCCAGGTTATGTATGGAAGGAATGCAAAGTTATACATCATCCATCCTAAATCGAATAGCGGATAAAAATAAACACTGCCAGATTCCTTCAATTTTGATGCAGACACTACCCACAATGGCCAATAAAGACAACAGCGTATGGCAAATAACAACAGTACCCATTGATAAAAAGGTGAAAACAACAACACGAAAAATGTAAGCCACATAGCAGCATGTGACGATGCATAGCTACCCAGCATGAATTTTATGCCTGACTTGTAATACTTGCCGGTTGACAAATGTCTTTGCTTTTGGTGCCTCCATTCCAGCAAGGAGTTCTTTGCGGGTGAACTTGTAAAGGCTTGCGGATTACTGACTATAACTGTATTATTTGCTGTTGCGGCTATGCGTATCAGCAGGTCATCGTCTCCCGACGGCAGAGCTTTCCACAAAGGATGCTGCATGGCTTTTTGGAGTACCTGACGGGTACATGCCAAATTTCTACCCACTGCCATATAGGGTATACCCGAAGCAGCATAGGTGCTATACTGAAGAAAAGTGTGAGTTGTTTCCCAACGGATAAACGCATTTAGCAGGCTTTTTGTTTTGTAGAATCCGCTGTATCCAGCAACAATTTCCATTCCGGTGGTAAGCGGTGCAGTCATGAACTGCAGCCAGTTGTTACTGGCCGGCACACAATCGGCATCTGTGAGCAGTAAATTATCATATCTGGCCAGAGAAACTCCTAAATTTAATGCACCTTTTTTACCCGCATCCTCCGGCATTGAGACGATACTCCTCAGGTGCGGGTATTTTTTCTCCAACTGGGTAAGAACTCTTTGTGTATCGTCAATAGAGTTGTCGTTCACAACTATCACTTCAAAGAGATCATTGTTAGTGTTGTCTTTATATGATTGTGTTAGTATGAAAGGTAGGTTTTTCGCCAAATTCGCAGCCTCGTTTCTCGCACAAATTATCACAGATACCCTCTGCCTGACAGCGGGCAAAAATTTGTTGGCGCTTCGCAAAGACAAAATACCCCGCCAAAAAAACAGGGAAAATGCACATTGTACGACAATAAAAAAGACAAATAAATACAAGAGAATCACCCTGTAAAGATAACCTGCAGTAGCTTTATTTTATCAGGTCGAGGAAAGTAGTAAGACCCTTCTTCTTATTTTCGTCCAGAAAATATTTGATATTCTCGGTATAGTAGGTTCGAAGATCGTACCATGGAAATGGTGTTTGCGCGATAATCTGAGGCAAATGTGCTAATCCGGTTGAATTTGCCTGATTGAATCTCGCTATGAAGTCAACAGGAAGCGGTTTATTAGCCACCCATGCTGCAAATATGAAGTCCAGTCCTGTGTGGTTTTTCCAAGCCTCAGACAGATCGTACACATATTCGAAGTTGTTCAGTTGTTGCAATGCTCTGTCTCCTATTATTACCCCTGCAGCGCTTCCACTTATTTGGTTTATATAATCTTCTGAAGCTGGTAAAAACACCACATCAAGTTTCCAATATTTTTTCATCAGTACTTGTGCGAGCTTAACCGAAGTGCGGGACTGATAATCGAGGTACAGAGTGGTGATTTCCTCTATAGGTACCCGGCTAAAAATGGCCACAGAAACAACATTTCCATCAGCGGCGATACCATAATCACTGACTATGTTTGCACCAGCTATACCGGGCATGGCTGCTACAGGCAACAATGCCATATCTATTGTGCCTTCCTGTAATTGCTTGGCAAGCAGGGCAGGGTAGTTGAGTGAAAGTTCAATGTCATTGACCAAATCGCTATGTTCAATTCCATAGAGCAAAGGTTTTGTATTAAGGTAACTAACAGCCCCTACTTTGATTACAGCGCTCAAAAGATATAATTTGGGTGCAAATATAGTGCATAGTTGTTTGTTGCAAGCGGATGTGGAGTGACTTTGCATTTTCAGCACATTGATCTCCAGCTTCCATCAAAAGTTCATCACGAGCCCTATACCTGCATCGCCATAGGGGGTTGCTACCGGCTTTATGCGTAGTGAAATATCCCGTGAAATATCGAAATTTTTGAGGTGGGCAGATGTTATTGCATCAAGCACCTGCAAGGTATAACCAACTGTAGTAAACAGAACTGTCAGGTTCAGTATACGGCTGTAGTCATCCTGCAGCTGTTTTAGTTGGTTGATATCTGTATATATTTTTACAAACTCATCTGTAGGATAGGGATTATTTATACGGCCAATATATGCCTTTCTGTACCTGTTATATTCTTTACTGTTCTTCACCAAAAAGTAACCTGCAACTGAGAATCCGGCGTATACTATTGGAATCTTCCAATACTGCCTGTTGTATGCCTGACCTAGCCCGGGTAGTAAAGCAGCATACAATCCAGCTCTCTTAGGATTTGGTTCCCATAGTGTCTTCTTTATTTTTATGGTATCAGTCTTGCCGCCGACAGGTGCTGCCAGGAGGCCTTTCGGCATTGGCGATATTATTGTTGTGTCCTTTTCTGAAATATCGGTCTGCGCAACACTGTTGCTGCTTGGCAGAAAAGATATAACGATAAAAATAAAAATCAGACTATAAAAGCGCAATGAAATTAAATATTAGAATGTCAAAGTTACTTGAACTTGCCTATTATTGATTTATTTAGCAAATTATTATTTAAACAGCCATTTGCAATTTTAACATATTCGCTATAACAAATTGGCACTAAATTTGTCTTCTGAAATTGGCGTGGGTTTCTGACCTTGGTTCTGCGCCGTAAATTTTTAACACCCTCCAATGAGCCGGGAGGGATAACAAAAAACTAATGAAAAAAATCATTTTGTTGTTACTCGCATCGAGTGTTTTTATTTTTACAGGTTGTGTAAAAACAGGTCCTCCCGGTCCTCAGGGTTCACAAGGACCACAAGGACCTCAGGGTAATGCTAATGTAATAGGTTCTGACCCATTTACTGTATCCTCCTGGTCAAAAACCGGCAATACATATTACGCCGACTTTTCCAGTCCTGATATTACCACAGCAATAGTAGATAATGGCATTGTATCTGTATTCAAAAGCTATGGTGCAAACGAATGGTCTCCACTACCCGATATTAGTGGTAAGACTTCTACTGTTTTTAATTTTTACGATAATGGTTTTTCAATTTATGTTCAAAATTCAGATGGCACCGAACCTCTTTTTCCGGGTGCCGTAACCTTTCGTATGGTGGTTATTTCCAGCTCATTACGTCAGGCGAATCCGAACACAGATTGGAACAACTATAAAGAGACAATGGCTGCCATACACAACGCAAATGTGGCAAACAGTTCTGTTCAGTAAAGCTTTCAAAGGTGTTTTTGATACAGGCGACATCAGATGGTGTCGCCTGTTTTAATTTTTGTCAACTGTGATTTATTGGGCTCCACCTTCCTGCATACTTATTTTCAGAGAAAGCGCCTTAGCCCATTCTACTATCAATTGCCTTTCGGCTGCAGTTAGTTTTGCTTCATTATGTATCCATGTGTAGCTTTCCAGAGGCATTTCACTTTCTTCGACTTCCTCTACTATTTCTTTCAATTTCTTGAGCTTTCTTTTGGTGGTAAAACTACCAAACTCTGAAAAATTCAGTTCTTCTTTCCCTTCTTTCACGTGGTCTGCCAGCCACAAAGCCACCGGCTGTATGTTGTTGTACCATGGGTATTTAGTGTTATTGCTATGGCAGTCGTAACATGCTTTGTGCAGCACTTGTGTTACTTCCTGCGGTGTCTGGTAGGCAATTGCAATGTCATTGGCGGTTGTTGTCGGGTTTTCGTTTCGAGCGGGTCGATAAAACTGTATTGCTACCAATGCGATTGCCAAACTGAGAAAAATCCATTTCAGCGCTTTCTTCACCATAATATTCGATATATAGGTGCAAAGTAGAAAACGTTGCTGAATAATGTTTGCAGTTTCAGGAAAACTTTTCATCAACAAACCTTTTGAAGTGTACTATTCGCAGTTATGGCATCTTCCTAAAAAAAATAACTATCTGACTTTGTGTTCTTTATTCTATCAACGTTCCTTATTTTTAGTCCGTCAAGTCCTATTATGCATATTAGACGTCATTTCTTGGTTGCAATCTTAATAATTTTAAGCAGTGGCACTTTGAGTGCTCAGACTGTTTTTGACTCTTTATATAAACTGGCTAAAGATGGCAATACGGACGCACAGGTAGAGGTAGGAGATGTGTACTATAATAGTATAGGCGACAAAAATGACACGATGGCCCTTAGCTGGTATCTTAAAGCTGCAAAAAAAGGAAATAGCGAAGGGCAGTGCAACGTAGGATATATGTATGAGCATGGACAAGGCGGAATAGAAAAGGACTACAAAGAGGCCGTGAAATGGTATAAGAGAAGTGCAAAGCAAGGAAATGCCCGTTGTGCCTGTAATCTGGGAAATATGTATGAAAAGGGGATGGGGTTAAATTCAAATTATGACGAGGCATTGAAATGGTACAAAGTTTGCGCAGAGGGTAAATTTCCGCTGGGTTACCTGAATATTGGTAGAATGTATGAAAAAGGTATCGGCGTGGAGCCAAGCAGTGAAGAAGCTTTAAAGTGGTACCTGATGGCCGCAAATGCGAACAGTGCGGTAGCAGAGGGAATAGTAGGCTGGATGTATGAGCGAGGCATAGGCACAAAAGCAGATACTGCAGCATCACTAAAATGGTATAAACAGTCATCAAATAATGGAGATGCTTCGGGGCAATTCAATTTAGGAAGGTATTATTATTTTGGCTTGGGCGGCTTGAAAAAAGATTACAAAATAGCTTCAAGCTTATTTCACGATGCGGCAAAGAGTGGCAATGTTTTGGCCCAGTACATACTGGGTCAGATGCACGAAACAGGAGTGGGCGATCAGGTAGAGCAGGATTATCATGAGGCGGCAGAACTATATCTGAAAGCAGCTGCACAGGGGCACAGGGGAGCACAATATAGAATTGGCAGGTTTTATTATTATGGTTACGGTGTGAAAAAGGACATGGATGTTGCTGCATACTACTACGGAGAAGCGGCGCAACAGGGAGATTTGTATGCAGCGGGTAGTCTAGGTATAATGCTCTATGAGGGACAGGGAATAGAAAAAGATACCCTGAAAGGGTTGCAACTATTGCGACAAGCTGCTTCTCTTCAGGAGGTAAAGTCATACATGGATACACATGGCATTAAATAGAACACTGTTCAACTAATATTTACCAACTCAAACTACAACATGAATTTAATCTATATTGTTGCTATTATACTACAGGCAGGCATTCTTGTTTATTTCATCAGCAGAATTTTAAAAAGTAGATCTAACAAGAAAAAAGCAAGTGATATCCCTGTGTTTGCTACAGAATACGAGCGCACACGGTATACCGCACTGCACGTTACACAGCAACAATTAAACCTAGATATACCACAATCTGTAACAAAAGTATATGGCGTAGTAATGGATTGGGACATGAACGGAGTAGTGCTAACGCTGAGTGCCTATATAACGGGCGCCGCTAATGTGGCACTGAGTAATGGAGCATCTGTAATGGGTGGAGGCAAGAATCCTGCGGTAGCTGAGCAGGCTTCAGAATTTGTACAGGTAGCACAGAACTATTTGCTGAGGGCTGTGCCGGTATCTGATACTATCCTTCCCGCAATCGGTACTGTGAAATTTTATCTGCTCACAAACAGGGGAATATATTCGGCACAAGAGTTGCTTTCAGCAATAGACGATCAGACTTCGCCATGGGTAGGACTGTTTTTTAGAGGAAATATGGTAGTCAATGAAATAAAGAATGGTGGTGGACAAGGTTGATTCTACTCACACATCATTGAATAAAACGCCCCCATCTCTACCAGTTTTAATTTTGTAGAATAAGTATCATCACCTAGCATCTTTTGCCTGAGAATACAGTGCGCAACTCCACATTTGCCATCGGGGGTTTCGCCATACAACTCCATATGCAGGTGCCTGCCCATAATAAAACCTTCATCATTTCGCTCTACTTCCCAATCTTCTGAAGTGATTACAGCCTTACTGTAGTCTTCTCTGCAACGAATATCTGAGCCTCTTTTGTTGGCAGCGCGTAGCGCCTCTTGCTGCAGATGATAATCTTTCATTCCGGCTTTTATGTGGCTGAATTTCGCATAATTCTGCGAAAAAGCCGGTGAGCAGCAAAAGCAAATTACAATAAGCAAACAAGCAAATACCCTTATCATTACAAGCAGTTTTACCAAAAGTAATAAAGAAAATAATAGACGCCGATTGCTAAGGCATTTTAGCAAGCATCCTTTCCAAATCTTCAGGTGTATCTATACAATGGCTTTCAAACCCGGTTACTACACATTTAATACGGTAACCATGCTCTACCCACCGCAGTTGCTCCAAAGATTCAGCTTTTTCGAGCGATGATACAGGAAGCATGGTTATTTTGTCCAACACATCGGCCCGGTAAGCATACATGCCTACATGCCTGTAATAATTGTGATGGCGGTGCCAGTCTTTTTCTTCTACTCCTTTTATGTATGGGATAACCATACGACTGAAGTATAAAGCCTCATTGCGGTCATTCAATACTATTTTCACTTCACCTTTATCAAATAACTCCTCATGATTACTGACTGCAATCATCTGTGTGGCAATCTCTATAGTTTCGCCGTTGAGTGCAGTGGCCAGTTCATCTATCTGGGCAGGGTCTATCATAGGCTCATCGCCCTGTATATTAATCACATATTGAAAAGAACCTGACAGTTTAGATAATGCCTCCCGGCAGCGGTCTGTTCCACTGGGGTGGTGGGGAGCAGTCATCACTGCATTCCCGCCAAAAGCCTGCACATGTTTTAGTATGCGTTCATCGTCTGTAGCTACCACCAGCGTATCCAGCAAAGTGCTTTTGGCAGCCTGCTCATATACGCGTTGTATCATGCTTTTGCCTTTGATGTCGGCGAGTGCCTTACCCGGGAATCGGGTAGAGGCATAGCGTGCGGGTATAATTCCAGCTATCATGTAGGTGTATGTTCTGTGATTTTAGAATCAACGAATGAATAAAATGCAGGAACGGGTATGTTTCTGCTGTTGAGGTAATCCCTGTAGTGTTCGGTATAGGTAGCACGTTGAATGATAGTATCATCATACCTGCCACTCAGCGATTTCAGTAGTTCTGTAGCTTCCCTTATCGCGTTATTACCACCATCGTTGGCGGTTATATAGTCGGCAAAATGCCTGTCGGTAGCCAGTTTCAGGAGCATGGGATTACATTTTCTTCCTACCATTATACGTAGCCCACACAAAGAAGCGACTTCAAGATCTGTAATATCGTCAAAGAAATAAGCTACTTCGTTTGGCTGGATGTCGTGAGCGGCACAAAGGTGCAGCAGCGCATCTTTTTTGTTTTTTATGCCGTAGTATACTGCATGAAAATGCTCTCGCCTTGCGAATGTAAAAGCAACGGGATTATTCTCACCTGTTATGATACCTGCTATTGGGTTGTTTTCCTTTCTCACATAATGGTTATACCGGAGCATATTGATACCCATAGAGTCTACTTCATTAAACGGGCTTGAGCCATCTTCTCCTTTGGAACCATTATTGAACACGCCATCCCAGTCGAAAATATAAGCGTTGATTCCCTCCAGCTTTTGACATAAAATGCTGATATCAGTAACAAAGGTGCCACTGAACGTATTTTGTATCTGTGCAAATGCAGTTTTATTCATTTTACTCTATTATGTTTTTCAAATATCGACATATTAGTGCTCTGATAACGACCTTTAAGACACAAATAAACCTGAAACGGCTACACAAAGAATTCAAAAAAATAACTAACGAAAAAAAAGCAACTCAATACTTAGTCAGGGTTGATAAGTATTGAGTTGACAACTCCGGATTACTAATCCAAATTTCCTTTAATTAATATGCTTTCAGATCCTGAATGTCCAGCATACCAACCGGTTTGTTGTTGTCGGTAGCAAGTATGGTATCGACCTTCATTTTATTAAAAATGGCTGCAGCTTCATTGAGCAGTGCATTTACATCTATGCTAATTGGTGTTTTGTACTCGAGGCTTCCTATCTTTTTATCTAAAATATGCTCGCCATCTTTTTGCAACAATCTGCGCAGGTCTCCATCGGTGAAAACGCCGGCAACTTCTCCGGCATCATTTACCACAGTAATACAGCCAAACCCAAATTCTGTCATTTTTACAATGGCATCTTTCAGGTTAGTTGCGCCGTTCACTACCGGATTTACGTTATTTATAGCATCTTTTACCCTTACGGTCATCAGGCGAGTATCGCTCAGAAATTGCTCGGTTCCAATAGTTGTAAAGTTGTTTTCAGTAAGCGATTTCAGGATTTTGAGTGGCACAGTAATTGTATGTGCACCCGCAGTTAGTGCGTTGCGTACATGCTCAGAGTTGCGCACAGAGCTAAACATAATTTTAGTATCGTAGCCATATTGCTTCACCGCCTTTACACACTGCTCAACCAGCGCCACTGCATCATGACCCTGATCTTGTAGCCTGCCTACCAAGGGACATACGTAACTAGCACCAGCCTGCATAGCCATGTAAGCCTGCTGCAGGGTGTATACCAGATGTACATTGACAAGCAATCCCTGATTGCGCAGCATTTTGCATGCACGCAGACCTTCAAGTGATACTGGTATTTTGAACACTGTACGCTTTGGGTCCAAACCAAGATTTAATTGGCGAACAGCCTCCGCTACTACCTCTTCGGCAGTGTTGCCTAACGCTTCTATTTGCAATACAGGTACGATTTTAGACAACTTCAAAATCGTACCGTCAATGTCGGTTATACCCTCGCGCTGCATGAAGGTCGGGGTGGTAGTGAGCCCCGTAAGAAAACCTAACTTAAAGCCTTCTTCAATTTCTTTGAGATTGGCTGAATCAAGATATAATTCCATTTATTGCTGATTTTTGTAATCGGGGTGTAAGTTACTAGTTCTTGCTTAAAAAAATAGTAGACTTGCAAAAGGAGATGCCTTTTGCTTGACATCTATCTGCTTTTTACAGTTTATTTATGAGTTGTTACAAATACAATTTGCCCGGAATGTTAGTGTTTTACATTGTGTTCATACCGTTGTAATGTATGTTTGCCGATATTTTAACACAGTCTGCCGATTTAATGTAGTTCCATTAAAGCAGTCTATCGTAAATTTGACCTAAATTTTAAAAAAATGAAAAAAGGATTATTAATTGCCTTAGGCATTATTTTGATGATCGTATTTATGGGTGGCTGTACTTACAACGGTATGAATAGCAGCCAAAAAGAAGCACAGCAAAAATGGGCAGACGTGCAAAGCAGCTATCAGCGCAGGTCAGACCTCATACCAAACCTTGTTGCAACAGTAAAAGGTGTTGCCAATTTCGAAACAACTACACTTACACAGGTGATACAGGCCAGGGCAAGTGCTACATCTATTAAAGTAGATGCTAAAGACCTGACACCTGAAAAACTGCAACAGTTTCAGGCTTCCCAGGGGCAGCTTAGTCAGGCATTGGGTAGACTTATGGTCGTATCTGAACAATATCCACAACTGAAGGCAAACGAAAACTTCAAAGACTTGCAAAGCCAGCTTGAGGGTACTGAAAACAGAATCAAGGTATCACGCGATGCTTATAATGAAGCTGTAAAAGTTTACAATGTAAAGGTAACAAACTTCCCAAATGTACTGTTTGCAGGCATGTTCAAATTCAAAGAGATGGAGATGTTTAAGGCAGAGCAGGGTGCAGAGAAAGCTCCTGAAGTGAAGTTTTAATGTTTTATAACAGGCATTGCAGCACTTAGATTGCAACAATGCCTGTTATGAAAGTGCAGTATCCAATTACTATACCATGGTTATATTTCAAGATTGATTGGCTTTTTTACTTTTTCGACTTTCTACTACTATGTTTACATTGTTTCCTAAAAAACAGTTTCTTGACAAGGAGTCGCAACTTCAGGTTGTTGCCTGTATAAAGGAAGCTGAAGATAAGACAAGTGGGGAAATCAGAGTTTTCATGGAGCCTCACTGTACGTATGTCGACCCTTTAGAACGTGCTAAAGAGATTTTCAGCAATCTTGCAATGGAAAAAACTGCGGCTCGTAATGCTGTGATAATCTATGTGGCTTTTACAGACCGGCAATTTGCTTTGTTTGGCGACACGGCAATCTATGAAAAAGCCGGAGGTGCAGCATTTTGGAAGAAAGCTGCAGCAGTACTTGCTGGTCATATGAAAAAGCAAGAATACACACAAGGACTTTGTAATTGTATAAGAGAACTGGGTAGTGCGTTAGCTGCTAATTTCCCACCTGATTCTTCGATACAGAAAAATGAATTGCCAGACGAAATAGTTTTTGGGAAATGACCTATATAATCAATAATATTAGCCGGTTTCGTGCCTTATTTTTGTCACTTCTGTTTGTACTGGCAGGTGCAACGACTTTTGCCGAGGACAAAATATTTCCTGAAAAATCAGGTAGAGGCCGACTAATGAATGATTATGCCGGAATGTTGTCTACCGGTGAAGAAGAACGCCTGGAAAACAAACTTGAGTCATTCGCCCGAACTACTTCTACTCAAATTACAGTAGTCACAATAAAAAATCTGGGTGGATATGATGTTTCAGATTATACTTTTAAGCTTTTTAATAAATGGGGGATAGGGCAGGCTGGTAAGAACAACGGAGTTTTGTTGTTAGTGTCTCTCGAAGACAGAAAAGCTTTTATAGCTACCGGAAAAGGTCTTGAGGGTGTGCTTACTGATGCACAGACTTCACGCATATTCAGAAATGAGCTTAGACCTGCTTTTAAAGGCGGTGATTACTATACAGGTATTGAACAGACTATAGATGCAATTATTGCAGTAACAAAAGACGAATATACTGCCGACAAAAAAGGCGGAGGTAGAGGACTACCTGCAAAAGCCATAATAGTAATTATTATTTTTATATTCTTCATCATCAAGATGATAGGACGTGGCGGTGGTGGTGGCGGTGGCTACATGAGCCACCGTGGAGTAGGTGATATCGCCACAGGAATGTTACTAGGAAACCTATTGGGTGGCGGCAACAGAGGTAGTGGCTGGGGCGGCGGTGGTAGCGACTGGGGCGG
>JAIOYR010000091.1 GCA_021740995.1 Taibaiella sp. | reverse complement strand
TACCGGAGTAACAATGCCTTTTTTATACTTTTTTTAACCTTTATCTGTAAATTATCTGCGACCTCCGCCGCCACCTGAGCCACGACTACCACCACCGCCGCCAATACTGCGACTACCGCCGCCACCACCGTTTCCACCACCAAAGCTCCGACTTCCACCAGAGTTGCCGCTTTGAATACTGCGACCACCTCCGGGGTTGCCACCATTTCCAAAACTGCCACGTGACTGCTGCTGCTGACCACCGCCAAACACTCTGCCACCACCACGGCTGCCGCTGTTGATATTACCTTGCTGCTCTGCTATCTGGCGATTTCCACCATTAAAGAAACCGCGACTCTGCTTGCCGTTAGCGGTTCCCTGCTCTACATTGCGATTACCAAATGAACCACCTCTTTGACTACGGCTATTGTTTTGCTGATAGGTCTGGTTGCGGCTACCACTGTATTGGGAACTTCTCTGTGAAGCACCATATCCACTTCTGCCACCTCCATTATTACCTCTGTATGCATTTACACCATTTGAACCGGTATTTCTGATACCCAACTGGCTTACAGCTGAACCGCGATAAGCAGAAACACCATTGCCACGGTTTCCACCACGTACCTGTCGGGGTCCATAGCTAACCGTACGGTAGTTGTTGTATCTGCCACCACCATCGCCGCCAGCATAGTAGTTATTCCAATAGCCGCCACCCCAGCCACCGTAGTAACCACCCCAGCCGCCGTAATAACCACCCCAGCCGCCCCAATATCCGCCGCCATAGCCCCAGCCGCCATAGCCACACCATGTGTTCATGCCCCAGCCGGAATTCCAGTAAGGGCCCATACCTACACCCATACCAATAGTGATTCCGGGCCTCCAGGGATTGTACCCCCAATATGGGTCGTACCAAAATCGGTTATACCAGAACGGATTATAGAATGTACTGTAATAGCCCATATTGTAGAAATCGTTGTCAAAACGATTCAAACGAGTGCTATAAGAATAGTCATTATCATAATCTACATAATCCTCGCCATTGCCATTATCCTGATAGCTGTCCGGAAGATTTCTGTCATCAGAATTACGATTATTATTATTCTCATTGTTGTTGAACCCATTATCGAAACGGTTCTCATCAGCACGAGCACGGCGCTGTTTTTCGCGATCCTCTGCCTTACTCTGCTCTGAGCCGGTAGCATAAATATCATCGACCTGAGCAGTGGCGCCCTGTAAAATACCTGCCAGCAACAGGCTTGTAAACACGAAACGTTTCATTTTGAATAGTTTTTGCTTAAAAATCCTTAGTGAAATTACTACATTTGCTGCAATCAGAACATCGGGCTAAATAAATTTTAACAAAAATCAAGTCAATCGTTTATCCGCCTTTCTGTTTGCCTGATATGTACTACTAAAAGCGTGCCAGAAATTTTATGTCGAAAGAAATCAAATCAAGAAAAGAGGATTACTCACAATGGTATAACGACATTGTATTAAAAGCCGGGCTTGCAGACTACTCGGCCGTAAAAGGCTGCATGGTGATAAAGCCACATGGTTATGCGCTATGGGAAAACATGCGTGATGAACTGGACAAAAAGTTCAAGGAAACCGGACACCAGAATGCCTACTTTCCGCTGTTTATACCAAAGAGTTTCCTGAGCAAGGAAGCTGCACATGTTGAGGGTTTTGCCAAGGAATGTGCTGTGGTAACTCACTACCGCCTAAAGAATGACCCTAACGGCGGAGGAGTGATAGTAGACCCAGAGGCAAAACTGGAAGAAGAGCTGATAGTAAGACCAACCTCTGAAACGATAATCTGGAACACTTACAAAGACTGGATACAGTCTTACCGCGACCTGCCATTACTTATAAACCAATGGGCAAATGTGGTGAGATGGGAGATGCGCACACGCCTGTTTCTGCGCACCACAGAGTTTCTGTGGCAGGAGGGACATACTGCCCATGCCACCAGAGAAGAAGCTGTAGAAGAGACCGAAAAAATGCTGGAGGTATACGCCACCTTTGCCGAAGAGTTTATGGCACTGCCGGTGGTGCGCGGTGTAAAAACTGCCAATGAGCGTTTTGCAGGTGCCGAAGATACGTATTGCATCGAGGCGCTCATGCAGGATGGCAAGGCACTACAAGCCGGCACATCGCACTTTCTGGGGCAAAACTTTGCAAAGGCATTTGAGGTTCAGTTCAGGGACAAGGACAACAAACTGGATTATGTATGGGCTACTTCCTGGGGTGTATCTACCCGTCTGGTAGGTGCACTGGTAATGGCGCACAGCGACGATGAAGGGCTGGTGCTGCCACCAAAAATAGCACCGCTGCAGGTAGTTATAGTGCCCATTTTTAATAAGGATGTAGCAGCGCAGGAAAAAATAAACAACTATGCAAATGAGCTAATGGCCACGCTGCGCAAACAAGGCATAAGGGTGAAGTATGACAACGATGACAACCAAAGACCAGGATGGAAGTTTGCAGAATATGAACTTAAGGGAGTGCCGGTGCGCATAGCGCTGGGTGCACGCGATATGGAAAATAATGTCGCAGAAGTAGCCCGCCGCGATACCAAAGAAAAAGCGAATATAGCACTCGATGGACTAGCAACACATGTGACACAACTGTTGGTTGATATTCAGAGCAACATGTTCAACAAAGCATTACAATTTAGAAATGAGAATACCCGCAAGGTAGACACATGGGATGAATTTGTAAGGGTGCTGGATGAGCAGGCGGGATTTGTCTCGGCGCACTGGGACGGCACCAGCGAAACAGAAGAAAAAATAAAAGAGCTTACAAAAGCTACTATACGCTGCATACCACTCAATAACGAACAAGAAGCTGGCAAGTGCATACACACAGGCAACCCTTCTACCCAGCGGGTATTGTTTGCAAGGGCATACTAAGTTTAATGGTGAAATCAATTGACAGAATGGTGCATAGCTATTGCTTATGCACCATTTTCATTTGCTTTTAGCGAGAAGTAAAAAGTAGACCCCCTGCCCTCTTCAGCTTACACCCATATCGCTCCGCCGTTATCGGTCACAAATTCTTTGCAGAGCATGAGCCCTATGTTCAGGTAGGCACGAATTACCATCATCGCAGCCACCCCGGCATCGTTTTCAGACAATGTGAACTCCTTGATGGCTAAAACGATATAATAACTCGACGAGTCAGGATTGGCAAATTCATAATATCTTTAGATGTTCCAGTATCCGTCAATCTTTCGGGCATCAGTTGTGGCCTTTTTGAGACTGGATAGCAGATTAGCAATGTCCTTTAGAGAGAACGCTACAATACTATTATCAGTTATAGTTAGCAGGCATATTGTGAATTTCATGTCGGAAGACCTCGGGTTATTTAAAAGTGGTAATACTAAGTTTCAAGATAAGGGTTTTTTGTATGAATTTTCAGCAATTATAAGTAAATAAAAATATATGTATTGCTCGATATAAAGCTTCTTTTCACACAAGCAATCAAATCTACCATCCATTGGCCTTAGGATAGTACCTTTGCACCCTATTATGCATTACGTATCAGCAGAGCGCGTCAGTAAATCTTATGGGATAAAACCCCTTTTCACCAATATCACTTTTCATATAAGCGAGGGAGATAAAATAGCCCTTATAGCCCGTAACGGCAGCGGCAAGTCTACCCTGCTCAAGATACTTGCGGGCAAGGATAATGTAGATGAAGGCAATATCTGGATTCATAAAGATGTAACAGTAGCACTATTCGAGCAGGAGCCAAAGTTTGATGAAAACGCTACGGTACTTGACAATATTTTTCACTACCGGCATCCGGTAGCTGAGGCACTCCGCGACTATGAGCGCATAATAGCCGAGGAAGAAAAAGACCCGGTAGAATTATCGGCAGCTCTTGCAAAACTTGATGAGCTTGGCGCATGGGATTTTGAAGCCAAGGTGCACCAAATACTTGGAAAGCTAAACATCAAAAACCTGAATCAAATAGTTAAAACCCTCTCCGGCGGACAGCGAAAAAGAGTTGCACTCGCACAGATACTGATAGACATAGGGTTTGAGCACAAGCATGTACTGCTGATAATGGATGAGCCCACCAACCACCTGGATGTAACCATGGTAGAATGGCTGGAAAACTACCTGAACCAGCAAAATGTAACGTTGCTGATGGTAACCCACGATCGCTACTTTCTGGAGGATGTATGTGAGGAGATATGGGAACTGGACAATGAAGTGCTACATACCTACAAAGGTGACTATCAAAACTATCTGGAAAAAAAAGCCGCGCGTATAGATAGCACACTTGCCAGTATAGATAAAGCCCGCAACCTGTACCGCAAAGAGCTGGAGTGGATGCGTAAACAGCCTAAGGCACGTACTACTAAATCAAAAAGCAGGCAAGATAACTTCTACGATGTGCAGGCAAAAGCCAAACAAAAGATTGTAGATACTCAAGTAGAGCTGCAGGTGAAAATGACCCGGCTGGGCGGCAAAGTTGCAGAGCTTAAGAAAGTATACAAAAGCTATGGTGAAAAGATAATACTCCGGGGCTTTGACTATACCTTCAAGAAAGGCGAGCGTATAGGCATAATTGGAAAAAACGGGGCAGGCAAAAGTACATTCCTGCACATGCTGCATGGGATAGAGAATGCTGACAGTGGCAAGATAAACATAGGAGACACAGTAGTTTTTGGCAACTTCTCACAAACCGGGCTTGAGATAAAAGACGATGTACGCATTATTGAGTACGTAAAGAACATTGCAGAGAACTTTCCGCTGGCCAATGGTGGTTCGCTCAGCGCATCGCAGTTTTTAACCTTATTCCTGTTTCCACCAGAGCAGCAATATACCTACCTGTCTAAACTGAGCGGAGGAGAAAAAAAACGGCTACAATTGCTGACGATACTTTTCCGCAACCCCAACTTCCTGATACTGGATGAACCTTCCAACGACTTGGATCTGCCCACACTGGCGGTGCTCGAAAACTTCCTCAGTGAGTTTCAGGGATGCCTGCTTATTGTATCGCACGACCGATATTTTATGGACAGGCTGGTAGATCACCTGTTTATCTTTGAGGGCGATGGTGTGGTACGCGACTATCCGGGCAACTACTCTCAATACCGAATAGAAGAGCGCTTAAAAGAAAAAACAAAGGATGCACCAGCTCCAACACCTGAACCAGTGAAGCAGGAACAGCCAAAAGCCGCCACACCCGAAAAACGGAAACTATCCTTCAAAGAAAAGAGAGAATTTGAGCAACTGGAAAAAGATATGCCGGCACTGGAAGCAGAGAAAATTGCTGTGACCGAAAAAATGACTAACCCAACTATCAACTACGACGAAATTCAAAAACTCAGTTTCCGCATCACAGAGATTACCCGACTACTCGAAGAAAAAGAACTCCGCTGGCTGGAGATAAGCGAGATGATGGAGTGAAACTAAACTGTGAACGCCCCCAAGAATTATAAACAGGCAAAATGAAAGAAGGAAGAGTTGGATACCAACCTAATTGCAGTGCAATTGAGCCTCAATCAACTAAGCTTATTGAGGTCGGCAGCAGAAAAGCGGGAGTTTGTTCATAAAAAAACACAAAACATTGATTATCAATAAAATAAATAGAATCGATCGATCGAGCATTTTTTAAATGGATGAGATTCGGACTATTTATAATTAGCAGAAGAACCAATGGTGATGCAGCCAGCCAAATCAAACAAATTAAAGGCTGTAAATCAGTCACCTCGAAAAGCCAACTGCTGACTGAAAAATGTAAACTTTTCCCTATCTTTGCACTCCCAAAAAACGGGACATTTTTTTTTATTAGTTAACCTCCGGGATATCGTATAAGGTAGGCCCGTACAAAATGAAGAGTACAAGTGGAAGATCAAACAATCAATCCGGAAGCTACTGCACCGCAGGTAGATGCCGTAGAAAACAGTGCTGAAGTAGAAACAACAGCAGTAGAGGCTACAGCCACAGAGGCCGTAGAAGAAACTGCAGAAGTAGCAGTGGAAGAAGCTCCCGTAGCTCCTGCCACACGTGCACCACGCCGCTACTACGAAGAAGCGTCAACTACATCTTTCGATGATTTTGACTGGAGCGTAGACAAGCGCAATGTAGCAGCCTACAAAGAAGATGATCGTATAAAATTCGATGCACTTTATGGCAGCACATTCAAGTCTATAGCAGAATCAGAATTACTGACCGGTGCTATAGTAGGTGTAACTAACACAGATGTTATCATCAATATCGGTTTCAAATCCGATGGTATGGTATCGCTTAATGAATTCCGCGATATGCCGGAAATCAAGATAGGCGATATAATAGAAGTGATGGTAGTGCAGAAAGAAGACAAGCACGGTCACCTACAACTGAGCCGCAAAATGGCTCGTGCAGCTCGCTCGTGGCAGCAAATCGTTGACTTCTACAAAACCGGCGAAGTGGTTACAGGTACTATTACCTCTAAGACTAAAGGCGGCCTGATAGTAGATGTACACGGTCTGGAAACGTTCCTGCCGGGCTCACAGATAGATGTGAAGCCTGTTACCGATTACGACCAGTATGTGGGCAAGACCATGGACTTCAAGGTGGTAAAAATCAACGAAACTATCCGCAACGCGGTGGTATCGCACAAAGCACTTATAGAAAGCGATATAGAGCAGCAGCGTAGTGTTATCATCGGCCAGTTGGAAAAAGGACAGGTACTTGAAGGTACTGTGAAGAATGTTACCGACTTCGGTGCATTCATCGACCTTGGCGGTGTAGACGGCCTGTTGTATATCACGGACATCAGCTGGGGCCGCGTAACGCACCCAAGTGAAGTACTGCACAATGGTCAGAAACTGAACGTGGTGGTACTGGATTTCGACGACGAGAAAAAACGTATCAGTCTGGGTCTGAAACAGCTTACTGCTCATCCTTGGGACAACCTTCCGGAAGAAATAGTAGAAGGTGCGAAGATAAAAGGCAAGGTAGTAAACATAGAAGATTACGGTGCATTCCTCGAAATCATGCCTGGCGTAGAAGGTCTGGTACACGTATCAGAAATCACATGGTCTTCTCAGCCTATCAATGCTAAAGAATTCTTCAAGATAAACGAAGAACATGAAGCAGTAGTAGTAACACTTGATAAAGATGAGCGCAAAATGAGCCTCTCTATCAAACAAATGACTGCTGACCCATGGGATACAATTGAAGACAAATTCCCAATTGACAGCCGTCATGCTGGTGTAGTGAAAAACATTACTCCTTATGGCGTATTCGTAGAGCTGGAAACAGGCATTGGTGGCATGATACACATCAGCGACCTTAGCTGGATAAAGCGTTACAACCACCCAAGTGAGTTTGTAAAAACAGGCGATAAAATTGACATCGCTATCCTTTCTATAGACAAGGAAAACCGCAAACTGGCTCTGGGCCACAAACAACTGGAAGAAGATCCATGGAATACTTTTGAAACTGTATTCCCTATCGGATCTGTACACGAAGGCAGCGTAACACGTAAGGATGACAAAGGTGCAACTGTGCAACTGCAGTATGGCCTTGAAGCATACTCACCTATACGCCACCTGCGCAAAGAAGATGGCAGCAATGTAGAGGCTGAAGAAACACTTCCATTCGTAATCATCGAGTTCGATCGCAATGACAAACGTATCATGGTGTCTCACGCCAAGGTATGGGAGCAGGTGAAAAACGAAGAGAAAGAAGCTGCCCGCAAGGATGCAGTAGCTGAAACAGAAAAAACCAAGAGTGCAGTAAAAAACATACAGAGCAAAGTAGAGAAGCCAACACTTGGCGACCTGGGCGCACTGGCTGCTATCAAGGACAAAATGAAAAAAGCTGAAGATGATGCAGCTGAATAAGCTAAACCATCAACAGGCCTGAAATAACAAAAAGCCATTCCGGATATTCCGGAGTGGCTTTTTAAATTAGGTTTGATGAAGGTTGATTTTATTAGAGATAGACAAATATATTATTAGGAATATATAACTATACCAATTCTTTAAGCTTTTCAATTACCGCATCTACTTCTTCTTTTGTATTGTGTCTACAAAACGAGAAGCGGATTGGAACAACGTCACCTGGTTTATCATTGTAGATAGCGCGTATTACATGACTTAGCGAATTAGCGCCACTGGTGCAGGCACTGCCACCACTGACACAGATGCCAGTCATGTCAAGATTAAAGAGCAACATGTCGGACTTATCAGTCATGGGGAAGGAGACATTGAGCACAGTATACAGACTATTTCCAAACGTATCTCCATTGAAAGTAATACCCGCGAAGTTTGCAGTTAGTTGTTCGGCCATATACATTTTAAGACCCTTTATGTGCGTACTGTCTTGCTCATAGCGGGCTGTTGCATTTTCAAGTGCCTTGGCAAATCCTACTATTCCATAAAGATTTTCTGTACCTGCTCTCATATTGCGCTCCTGAGAACCACCATTAATGTAAGGCTTAATGCGAATATTTTCATTCACATAAAGAATACCTACCCCTTTAGGGCCATGAAATTTATGAGCAGCACCATTCAGGAAATGTATGTACAGATTCTTTAGATCGAACGGATAATGGCCTACTGTTTGTACTGTATCGCTATGGAAAATAGCATCGTATTTACGACAAAGCTCACCGGTAGCCTTAATATCAAGCAGGTTACCTATTTCATTGTTGGCATGCATCAGCGTTACCAAACACCGCTCATCACTACCTTTCAATAATTCTTGCAGATGATTTAGATCGATGTGACCTTTGTCTGTCAGCTTCACAAAACTGAGTTTAGCTTGTCCTGAGTGAGCCATGTATTCCACGGTGTGCAGTGTAGCATGATGCTCAAGCGGAGACGTAATAATATGCTTGCAGCCCAGATCGCGAATAGCCGCGTGTATGGCCGTGTTGGTACTTTCTGTACCACCTGATGTGAAAAAGATCTCACCGGGCGTAGTGTTGAGTATTTTAGCTACGGTTTTTCGGGCATTTTCTATTGCCATTTTCGTTTCCCTGCCGTAAGAATACACGGACGAAGGGTTACCGAACTTTTCGGTAAGAAAAGGCATCATAACATCAAGCACCTCCGGATCCAGCGATGTTGTTGCAGCATTGTCAAAGTAAATACGACTCATTTACAGGCTTTGTTTGGGGTGCAAAAATAACCTAATTATTGTTATCTGCTATTTATTGTACAGCGTGAAGTGTTAAAATGAATATCTGTAAAATCATAATTAATGTAGAATACTATCGAATAGCTATTCAAACGAAGTGTAAAAATGCCTGTAAAACTGGATGAAAACTAAGATGTAAACAAAGATAACAATGGCAAAACGTAAGATCTAAAAACCTCGCATTTTCCACACGCCATACATGGCTTCTTTGATGATATTACCAGACATTTTAGAGACACCCTCTTTACGGTCGCGGAAGGTGATAGGTACTTCACCTATCTTAAAACCAAGCTTCCAAGCCCGGTATTTCATTTCTATCTGGAATGCATACCCCACAAAATGAACCTTATCCAGAGGAATGGTACTCAGGACTTTTCTACTGTAACATACAAAGCCAGCCGTAGGATCGTTTACGGGCATCCAAGTGATTAGTTTGGTGTATAATGCTCCGCCTTTGGATATGAATATACGATCCCAGGGCCAATTGACCACCTTGCCGCCCTTGGTGTAACGGGATCCGACAACAACGTCTGCTCCTGCATTACAAGCGTCGTACAGCCTGTTAAGGTCTTCGGGGTCATGGGAAAAATCGGCATCCATCTCAAAAATAAATTCATACTCTCGTTGCAATGCCCACTTGAAGCCTGCAATATATGCCGTACCCAAGCCCAGCTTGCCTTTGCGCTCCATTATATTCAGTTTACCTCCGTACTCCTGTTGTAATCTCTTAACTATATCGGAGGTGCCATCAGGAGAGCCATCGTCTACAATAAGTAAATGGTACCCTCCGGGCAAGGAAAGTACCTTTCGGATAATTTTTTCAATATTTTCCTTTTCGTTATAGGTCGGTATGATTACAAGCTTATTCAAACAGGATAGTGAATTAGACGGCAAAATAATGATTAACTAATGAATTATGTCTAAAATAATGCTAAACTTTTAATCCTGCTTTCTTTAGCTTCATTCTATTGAGTATTTCAGATATTTTTTGTTTGGTATGTAATGCAAAATCGGCCTGCATCATCCAGTCGTAATACTGAGGTTCTGCATTGAAAATATCCTCTACTTTCCTTCCTTTATGCTTGCCGAAATTGAATACCGGATGACCATCTTTCAAAATAATGCGACGGGCATAATCGACATACTCATCGGAGTGGGTAAACTGATGCAGTGCAGGCACCTCGTTGCTGATGTTTTCATAGCGCTCCAATTGGGCTTCCAGCACCTCTATAGTAGCTTCTATATCGGCCTCGGCACTATGCGCATTCTGCATTTCCTTGTTGCAATAGAAGCTGTAAGCCGCACTCAGCGTACGTGCCTCCATCTTGAAGAATATCTGCTGCACATCTACCATGTGTCGCTCAGTAAAGTCAACGTTGATACCAGCTCTCAGAAACTCCTCTGCCAGAAGTGGCAGGTCGAATTTACTTGAGTTGTACCCTCCCATATCGCAGCCACGTATCCATTCATACAGGTCGTGTGCTACCTGCTTAAATAAAGGGCAGTTTTTCACATCCTCATCTGTAATACCATGAATAGCAGTAACCTCTGGCGGTATGGGCATACCAGGATTGATACGCCTGGTATACTTATCCTTTTTGCCATCGGGCGACAGTTTTATAAAGGCAAGCTCTACTATTCGGTCTTTTACATTGTCGGTGCCTGTAGTCTCCAGATCAAAGAAAACTATAGGCTTTTTGAGCGTCAATTTGGACATGTGTGTTATTTCAATTGCGAACTTACGGCATTCCAGTCAATTCCATCGAAAGTACCTGAACTCATAAGCAGTAAAAACACAGGTTTTTCTTTACCTGATATACTTTGTGTAACTATATCTTCCAATTGTTCCCGATTGTCTGATACCACAATATCTTCTCTGCCAAAATATTGTTTGACAACATCCGGAGCCAGCGTGGGTAATCCCTTCAGTTTCAGCGCATGATGACTGAAATATACTATGGCATCGTCTGCCCCATCCATACTGCCAGCATACTCTGACAAAAACTGCTCATTGAGACTGCTAAAAGTATGTAACTCAAAACATGCGACCAGATGATGTGCGGGATATGCCTCTCGCACCGCATTGAGCGTAGCACGCAACTTGCTGGGTGCATGGGCAAAATCGCGGTATACCAGCAAGCCAGCTTCTTCTTTCACCTTCTCCAACCTGCGGGCAGCACCTGTGAACGAGGCTATGGCCTTGTAACAAGCCTGCTCCGATACACCAAGCTCCATACAAACATCTATTGCGGCCTGCATATTCAGCAAATTGTGCCTGCCAAATACAGATACTTTTACCTGACCATCAATAGTATCCATTACAGGGTATCCGTTCTCGTAATGAAAAGGCGGTGTAGTGTATGGTTTCGGATTTACCCTGCCACCCGATGTGGCTATAACCCTTATTACTTCCGTGTCTTCGCTATTGTAAAACACCTTGGTACCCTCTTCCATTCCCAACAGATACTGCTCAAACTGATTGAAGTAAATATCGTAGGTAGGAAACACATTGATGTGATCCCAGGCTATGCCACTGAGCACACTAATATGCGGATGATAGAAGAATATTTTGGGTCGCTTCTCCTCGGCAGATGCGGGATATTCATCTCCTTCGAGCACTATAACAGGTGCATCTGTGAGCCGCACTGACTGGTCGAAACCCGCTACCCTGGCACCTACCAGATAATCAAAATCAATACCCTGTTGCTTCAGTATATGCATAATCATAGAGGTAATAGTGGTTTTGCCATGACTACCTGCTACCACTACCCGCTTTTTGTTTTTACTCACTTCATATACATATTGCGGAAACGAGTAGACCGGTATTCCAGCGTTTTTTGCCGCGAGCAATTCAGGGTTATCTCCTTTGGCATGCATACCCAGCACTACTGCATTTAGCGAGGGGTTTATTTTTTCGGGAAACCAGCCAAACTGAGCGGGTAATAGCCCTGCTGCTGCAAGGTTTCCTTTGGCAGGATCTGTTATTTCGTCATCGCTGCCGGTAACGATATGCCCCCTACGGTGGAGTGCCAGCGCCAACTGATGCATAATGGCACCGCCTATTGCTATAAAATGAATGTGCTGCATGATTTGTTTTTATCTTTTTTCGTATCTTCGTACAAAGTTAATCGAGCTTTTTACTATTCATAATCAAATATAAGTATGCAGCTGTTTTCAAAAATCAGGCGTGTATTGCCCTTAATAGCCATTGTTGCATTTGTAATGATGTCTTCATCTTGTGGCACCAAGAAGTACGGCTGTCCGGGGCACATGTTTACGCCCCCTACCCTGCTCAGATAATTTTATAATTTTTTGTTGCAAGGTGCTACCAAACGTACATTGGTAGCAGTTTTTGTATTCTTGAGTGTTATGGACATTTGTCTGCGCTTGTTTATTGCTGCAATAGTTTCCTTTCAATAATTTATGAAGTTGTCGATAGAATGATTACTTTTGCAGCCCATCTGCCGTATCCTAACAGCTACAGCAGATAAATGGAGAGATGCTCGAGTGGCTGAAGAGGCACGCCTGGAAAGTGTGTATACCTGTCAAAGGGTATCCAGGGTTC
>JAIOYR010000009.1 GCA_021740995.1 Taibaiella sp. | reverse complement strand
GCTTTCCCGGCACAGTATGGCAATGCACTGGCAGGTGCATTTGATATAAAGCTGCGCAATGGCAACCGGGACAAGGCTGAGTATGTGGCACAGATAGGGTTCAATGGTTTTGAGGGTGGCGCAGAGGGGCCTATTGGCAGAAACAAAAAGACATCCTACCTTATCAACTACCGCTATAGCACTCTGGGCGTATTCAAGGAGCTGGGGCTCAATCTGGGTACGGGTACTGCAGTGCCTATTTACCAGGATGTGAACTATAAACTGATGTCAGACCTCAGCAAAAAAAGTAAGCTAACGGTGTTTGGTATAGCGGGCAACAGCAAGGCGGATTTTCTGGGAAAAGACATAGACACCACCAAGCCCGACCTGTATGGCGGCAACCCGTTCTCTGACCAGAAATCAAAATTCACTACTACCATAACCGGCGCTTCATACGACTACCAGTTGTCTGAAAAATCATCGACCAAGCTGATAGTGGGCTACTCTACCACCAACCAGCATTACACCAACGACTCTATTAGCCAGGCCGACAACAGCAAGCATCCCAGCGAGCTTGCCGACTTTATAACGAACAAACTGTCTGTGCAATGGGTGTACCTGCACAAGTTCAACGCACGCAACAATATGCAGGTGGGGCTGACCCACGAGACCATAGGGTATAGTGTAGCCTACAAGAGAATGTACCCCCTACAGCCAGACCGTGTATATACCGACCAGAGCGGCAGTATGAATCTGCAACAGGGTTTCGCGCAATGGAAGCACAGGTTCAGTAATGATTTCTCCTTTGTGGGAGGTATGCACTTTCAGTATCTGAACCTCAATAGTAGCTTTGCAGCAGAGCCACGGGCAGGCCTGCGGTACAATATCAACAACCGCAATTCTGTGAGTTTGGGATACGGACTGCACAGCCAGGCACAGAATGTTTATAACTACTTTGTGCAAACGCCCACTGCTACAGGTGTAGCTCTTACCAACAAAAATATGGGCTTCACGCAAAGCAATCACTTCGTAGCATCTTACGACCTGAACGTGACCAGCAATATGCGCATAAAAGCCGAAACCTATTACCAACTGATAGGCAACGTGCCTGTAGAGTCTTCGTCTTCCTCGTTTTCGGTACTCAACTCCGGCGCTGATTTCGGTATAGACAACAGAGATAGCCTGGTGAACAACGGCACCGGCTATAACTATGGAGCAGAGCTGACGGTAGAGCATTTTCTGAGCAAGGGTTTTTACTTCCTCATCACCGGCTCTCTTATCAACTCGCGCTACGAGGGAAGCGACCGCGTAGAGCGCAACACTGCCTTCAATACGGGTCATGTGCTGAATGTACTGGCAGGCAAGGAGTTTAAGATAGGTAAGGATGGTAGTGTGCTGGCGCTGAATATAAAAGCAACCACGATAGGCGGCAGGTATCTGACTCCCCTAGACCTGCCAGCATCGCAGATGACGGGCACTGCAGTGTACCTCAATTCGCAGGCATTTTCGCTCAAACAAACAGACTACTTCCGCACCGACTTTAAAATTGCGTACCGCAAGGAGTTTAAGAGAAGCACTATGGAGATATCAATAGATCTGCAAAACATTACCAATAACAAAAACGTATTCAACCAGACCTACGACCGCCGAACCAACAAGATTGTAAACAACTACCAGCAGGGTTTCTTCCCGGTGCCTCTGCTCAGGTATACTTTTTAGGGTTGATTGGCTGAAAGGGTAAATGGTTAAAAGGGTAACAGGTTAAAAAGGTAACAGGTTAAAGGGTAAGATATCAAAGGGTAAGTAGGTGATTGTATAAGGGAGCATAGTGTCATTTGGTAGTTTAGGGGTTCTTTGAAGTGTACATATGCACATTCTTAAAAGCTAATAGTAGCTGGATTTGTGGTTTTGTGACTTATTGGTAAAAAAATTAGTCAGCGGCAAATAAAAAGCATACTTTAAAAGAGTATTTTTTTATATTTTTAGCCCTATATAATGATTGATACACCTAGATACAAAGAGCTACAGGAAATACTGGCACAACAAACTGATGAAAAAGGCAGGATAGAAACACTTGCGGATATAGGAGTGGAGGTGCGCAGTATAGATGTGGAGAATGCCCTTGAAATTGCAGAGGATGTGATCCAAAGGTCTAAAGTTATAGCCTATCCGCGTGGTATAGGCAGAGGTTTAAACCTCAGAGGGTCTTGTTACTGGTTGATGGGTGAATACGATGAGGGCCTCTCTATTCTGAGAGAAGCGTTAAACATAGCAGAACGGATAAAAGACAGCGGACTTAAAGCCCGTGTGCTCCACAACTTCGGCAATATATACAGGGATATGGGCGACCTGGCAAATGCAGTTACCCACTTTGAAAAGGCATTGATTATCAATGAGGAAATAGGCGACGAGTTTGCACAATCGGTTATTCTTGTCAGTATATCAAACCTCCTTTATGACCTGAACGACTACGATAGCGCACTGGAATATGCGCTGAAGTGCCTGCCAATATTTGAGCGTGCAGACAACCGTGCCAGTCTTATCAATATTCACAATACTCTGGGTAACATTTACTTCAAAAAAGAAGATTTTGTAGATGCCCTTCATTATTTCCAGGAAAACCTGAAACACTCCGAACCCGAAACCGCAGCGTATGTAATGGCAGAAAGCGGGCTGGGTAAGGTGTATTACAAAATGCAGGATTTTGGTAACTCCAGCAAGTACCTTACTGATGCACTGCGGGAAGCACAACTGCTGGGTAATGTAGAGGTGCAGATAATCTGTCATTTCTATCTGGGCAGGCTATACATGGATGATAGCAACTACCGTCAGTCGCTGCAGTCGCTCAACTCGGCATACAGCCTTGCCGAAGAGTATATGCGCCGCCACGACCTGATGAGTGTGCATGAAATGCTGTCGGCACTCTACGATAAGATGGGTGATATACCGAAAGCGTTTCACCATCTGAAATCGTTTGAGCAACTGAAGGAAGAGATTTTCAAACAAAAGATAATCAATGAGCTACGCAACTTACAGGTGCGCCAGCAAATAGAACTGGCAAAGAAAGAAAAGGAAGTAGCAGAGCGTACAGCTCAGCTAAAGCACCAGTTTATGGCCAATATGAGCCATGAGATACGCACACCTATGAATGCCATAATAGGTATGGCACGTCTGCTGCTGGCCAAGAACCCGCAACCCGAACAGCTACGCTATCTTAATGCCATTCAACTATCTGCAGATAATTTGCTGGTAATCATCAATGACATCCTGGACCTTGCTAAAATAGAAGCAGGTAAAATAGTGATAGAACACATAGACTTTTCCATTCGCGAGGTATTGCAGAGTGCGGGCGATATGCTCATGCTCAAAGCTGAGGAGAAAAGTATTGAGTTCAGGGTGAGAACTGACGACCAACTGCCTAAACGACTTACCGGAGACCCCACGAGGCTGAATCAGATTTTGATAAACCTTGCCGGCAACGCAGTGAAGTTTACGGAGAAAGGTTTTGTAGAAGTGACGGCATCGCTGGCAAAAAAAGAAGGCAACAAACTGTGGATAAGATTTGATATAAAAGACACCGGTATAGGTATAGCAAAAGAGCATCTGGATAGTATTTTTGACAGTTTCACACAGGCAGGTGCAGAGACAACCCGCAAGTTTGGAGGCACGGGTTTGGGGCTCACTATTTGCCGTCAGCTGGTGGGGCTCATGGGTGGCGAAATATCTGTTTCGAGTGAGCTCAACAAAGGAACTACATTTAGTGCCATAATACCTTTTGCAGAGGCGGGAGTACAGGAAGAAGAAAAACAGGGCAGTATACTGAATGCAGCCTCTATGAGGCGGCTAAATAAATTGAAGGTATTGCTGGTGGAGGATAATGAGTTTAACCGGATGGTGGCAGAAGACACACTGAAAGAAGTAATACCGGGTGTAAGGCTGAACGTAGCCATAAACGGTAAGGAAGCTGTAGACTGTGTGCGCACAGAGATGTATGACATAGTGCTGATGGATATTCAAATGCCGGTAATGGATGGAGTTACTGCAACGACTATTATACGCTCACAACTGCCGGAGCCTTCAAGGAGTGTAAAGATTATAGCCATGACAGCAAATGTGCTTCAGGAAGATGTGCTGCAATATTTTGAAGCCGGTATGAACGGATTTATTTCAAAACCGTTCAATGCAGATGAATTGCTGCTGAAGATGGACGCAGTGATGGGTAGTAATACTGTGGAAGCAGAAAAGCCAAAAAAAGAGGAGCCTATAATAGTAAAAAAAGAAGAACCTGTATTGCCCATACTTCCTGATGTGGTAACTGATATGCAATTTCTGAGACAACTGACCGGAGGAAATGCGGAAAAAATGCAGAAATATATCGGTATGTTTCTGGATAATGCGCCTAAACTGCTGGATAGTATAGACAAAGCTCTGGCGATAAGGGATTTCCCTACCATCAAAATTGCGGCACACTCGCTAAAGCCGCAATTGTCATACATGGGCGTAAAAGAGGATGTAAGCAAAATATTTTTGATAGAGCAAAGCGCTGGTGCGCCTGCCCATTTCGATACCTTACCATCATTGATTATTAACCTGAACCATTTGTGCAATAAGGCTTTTGAAGAATTGAGGAATAATAAATAGCTATTTCACACTTTTCAAATTAAAGCTGATTTTCGACAAAAGTTGATAAATCATTTTGATATTCGGGAATTAAAAATTACTTTTCTGACCAATTGAATAAAATATCATGGCAATAGAACAAAGTAACCGGTACATTTTTCTGGTGGATGACGAGCCCATACAGAACGAAATGTTGAAAGACTACATATCTGAACGCTTTATGTATCAGATTAAAACGTATGAAGATGGAGAAACCGTGCTGGCAGACATGCACCTGAATCCGGAAATCATTGTATTGGATTTTCATCTGAATTCACATCGTCCGGATGCTGAAAATGGAGTGGATGTGCTTAAAAAAATTAAAGCACATAACTCACAGGCACAGGTTATTATGCTGTCTGGTCAGGATAAGCTGGAAGTGGCTATAGACAGTATGAAACATGGTGCGTATGACTATGTAGTGAAAGGCGAAACTGCCTTCTCGCGCATGGAGAACATACTCAATAATATAAATGAACTCAGTAGCGTAAGAGCAGCAAACAATAACTACAAAAAGGTAAACACATTACTATATATATCACTTGTAGTAGTGATAGGTATAGCTGCGCTTTTGCTTTATGTATTCCGCAGATATCAATAGCAGATAGTTTATAAGGTTGTTGTGATCAAATCACAACAACCTCGTAAAAATCTTCCGGGTTATAATATTTCTTTGCAAGCGCCTGCAGTTCTGCAGGCGTTATTGTTTTATATATCCGTACATTGTTATTGAAATGCTCTTCAGTAAAACCGTTCAGTATTATCGAGCGCCAGCGTTGCAGGATAGAGAATGGGCCATCCAGGTCGCCGAGCAGCCCGCCCAGTAAGTAGTTTTTCACGAGCAGCAGTTCCTCTTCATCTACCTCCTCATTGCACAGCACCTGCATCTCATGATAAATCTCTTTTATTGCGTTGTCTACTACACCTGTTCCCACCTCAGTATGTATAGTCATAGAGCCGCCGCCTACCTCTGGTGTCACAGAGCTGTATATGCCATAGGTGTACCCTTTATCTTCACGGATATTACTCATTAGTCTTGATCCGAAGTAGCCACCAAAAAGCGTATTTAGTACTACCATAGGGGTGTAGTCGGGGTGGTGGCGGTTTGGGAATAGCCTTGCTACCCGTATGGCTCCCTGCACGCCATTAGGGTCATTTATTATTTTGTGTATTCTCTCTGAAGGATGCACCGGTGCGAAGGACGCTCTTTCTATAACTCTCCCTATAAGTGGTGCCTTGCCAAAAACAGCATTGATGCATTTTACCTCATTAGCGCCTGCCTTACCCCCCATAAACATTTTTGCATTAGCAAGGTTGTAGTAGGTGTTGTAGAAGGTCACTATGTCTTCTCTTTCCAGTGCTTCTATTTTTTCCTTCTTTGAGTATCTGCCATAGGGGTGGTGCTCACCAAAGAGTAGCGCATCAATCTGTTGATTGGCCACAAACTCGCATTGGCGCAGATTTACCAGCAGTTTCTGAATGGCATTATGTTTGTGTATAGCTACCTCATGCTCCGGGAAAGTGCTGTCGGTAATGATTTCATACACCATAGGCAGCAGGTCGGGCAGGTGCTTGGTGAGTGTATACAAAGTGATAGTAGCATTGTCGTTGCCGGCATTCACCTTTAGTTGCGCTCCATAAAACTCCAGTGCTTCATGTATCTGCTCGGAAGTGTACCTCGATGTGCCGCTCTTGAAAAGCCCGGCAGTAGCATGCGCCACAGATGCCTTCTGCTCATACCAAAGCCCTGCGGGGAAAACCCAGTCTATCTGCACTACATCCTGCACACCGGCATCGAGCCAATATAAGGGCAGACCATTGTCCAGCTTTTCTGCGTTAACGCCCGGTAACTTATAATCAAATTCCACAGCATCGTGTATGTCCGGGACTATTGTACGGTCTATTGCCATTATAGGTGTTGTTTTGGTATTGTTGCTTATTCTGGTTGTTATTTTACAAAAAGTGCCCTCAACTCATCTGCATCTTCCAGCTTCATCTTACCGCCCATTATCAGGCGCAGCTGTCTGCGACGTAGTGCACCATCGAACATTTTGATTTCCGTTTCTGTTTCAGGTACCAGCTCTGGCACTTTGCGTGGTCTGCCATTGGGGTCCAGCGCTACGAAGGTCAGGTATGCTTCATTCGACAGGTATCTGTATTGAGCCGAAAGATCCTCGCCCCACACCTGTATAAAGACTTCCATAGAGGTATTGAAAGAGCGGGTAAGTTTGGCTTCTACAGTCAGCAGATTACCGAGCTTTATGGGATTGGCAAAAGAGACATTGTCTACCGATGCGGTTACTACAGGGCAGTTACAATGTTTTTGAGCGGCAATAGCGGCGGCTATATCCATCCAGTGCATCAGCTTGCCACCCATCAGGTTGCCAAGTGTATTGGTATCATTTGGCAATACCAGTTCAGACATTACTACGAACGAGCCTTGCGGGTGTTTTGGTTTCATCCTGTTGTTGCTTTTTTAAACGCAACGGCAAAATTAGCGCAATTTATTTGTAGTCCCCGTTAGTAAAAAGTTGTTCGAAAGTCAATACAGTATAAGGTTGCGTTGTGTCTATATCGAAATATCGTTTATTCAACCACTCTATTGGCAGAATACTCCATGTATTATAAAATTTTTTTGGGTCGGATAAATGTTCTTGTGTTTTCTTGTCATCTTCGTTTACAAAAATAAAAGTGCGCTGCGGCTTATCTCCATTTATAGCAGAGGCAAACATGCTTTCATAGCCAGCAGCCCAGTCCAGAAGATACTTTGGTCTGTAGACGTCGTCCATTATCACTGCCAGCTTTGTTATGCCTTTTTGCTTCATATGGGATAAGACACGCTCCTGAAACTGTGTGCGCCACGTGAACTTAGGTACAGATTCCCCTATATATAGTAGTCTTGTGATAAAAATTACAGATACAGCTATTATGACGATGTTTTTATTGATGGCAGGTAAGAAAGTAAACACAAATGGTGCTGCTATAAGAATACCCAGACTTTGCCATTCTGCCTCAATATGATATAACGCAAAATAAGTAAAAGTGCCGTATGTAAGGCCTATAAGTATTATGTAGCCAATTGTAGCAGTGATGGTCCAGGCAAGTAATTTATAGAGTCTGTGCTTGCATAGTATTACAATGCTCAATATAAAAATGAGGGTAGTTATCCAATAATTGGTAAGGCATCTGGTGCCAAATTCACTGATTACCGGACTCGAGAAGGATTCAATAATATCCTTCAAAGAAAAGTGAGTAGCGTTGTATAAGTGAGCGCTTTCGTAGGCTTGCGAAGATGAAGACAAAATAAACTTTAGTCCTACTACTGCTACAAGTAATACGCTTAAGAGCAGTGTTGTTTTATTAGTAAACGGCCAGTTTTTCTTTTCCAGTATGAAAAACACCCATAAAAAAACAGTAGGGATAATAGCAATAAAGTGAGTAGAAACAGCAAAAAATGCTAAGGGTAAAAACAGGCAAAGCAAAAGAATGAAATTTACCTTTTTGTTGCCCAGACTGATAAGCGTTCCATACATCAAAAACATCCAGGCTACTGCCTGATGAATCTCATCGATCGCAAAAAAGTAGGTGTCGCTTACAAATAAGAAATAGTAAAGTGCCATTAAAATGGCCAGCCTGTATTGCTTAAATAGAAAAATAAGAATTGCAGAAACAAGGAGATAAAAAAGGTTGAAACTGATACTATATCCTATGAGAATTGTTTTTACCGACACATTAAATTTTTCCAGCCAGTACGGAATTAGTTGGGTAATAAAAGAGCCATAGCGTCCGTGTAGTACATTCAGGCTATCATTATTAATGATGTTAAACGCATAATAGGAAACATCGGCAAACATACGCTCCTGCCAAAACACAAATGCTCCTATAAGCAAGGCTGTGAGCGCTGCAAAGGCTATGAGCGCTGGTTTTTTAAAGTTTGATTCTTTATCAATCATTTCATTAGTTCGCTATATGACATAACTGAATATGGTCGGGTGGTGTCAATGTTATAATACTCATGGTTGAGGTTTGCAGGCACAAGCATGTCGAAGCTGATGCTGATGCTGTTGGGTTTGGCCAGTGCCTGAAGCGCAACACTATCTGCCGGCGATACAAAACGGAATGTAAGTTGTGGCTTGTCGCCATTCATTGCCGACATAAGTATACACTCGTTTGGTAAAGACCAGTCGAGCATCAGTTTTGACTGAAGTGTACTGTCGTTATAAAGAGCAAGTTTGGTAATGCCCTTCTTTTTCATTTGAGTAAATACCTGCTCCTTAAAATCATTGCGCCAGCGAAACTTAGGGACTGATGCACTGATATAACCTATCCTTACCACGAAAACAGCGGCAAGCAACATTACAGCGTATGCTGGCTTGAAGGCAGGCAGCATAAAATAGACAAATGGAACTGCAATTAATATACCAATGGGTCCCCACTCACTTTCAATATGAAACACTGGGAAACTGCTATCGTAACCGCCATACGTCAGCCCCATAATAATGAAATAGCCCAGCCACGAAATGATAGTCCATATTAAAAGTGGCTTGTTTGTCTGTTTTTTAAGAGCTATGATACTCAACACCAGTAAGAGTAGTGCCGGCCAGTAAATAGTAAAACAGCGGTACACAAACATTTTTATGACGGGAGTGGTGACTATAAGCAGCAGGTCCTTTATACTAAAATGAGTAACAGCATGTAGCTGTGCATTCTCGCCCGAATCAGAACCGACCAGTAGTATGCGGAATAATATGACCATTATGGGTATGGCACTTAGTACTATGGTGTGGCTGCGTGAGAAATGCCAGTCTTTTTTTTGAAGAATAAAATATATCCATAGGTAGGTAAGGGGAATAATGGCCACGAAATGAGTGGAAATAGTAAGGAATGCAAGTAATATAATGAGCGGCAGGAAAACATAAATATTCTTTTTGGTAGCGCCTATCCATAATGTCAGGCCCAGATATACAAACATCCATGCTACAGCCTGTGGCACCTCGCTGACCCAGAAATAAGAATCACTGAAAAACAACAAAAAATACAGCCCCATCAGCACTACCAGCCCATACTGCCGGCAACGGTAAACAGCAACGGCAGACAGGAAGTAAAACAGATTGAAGCTAACGGCATACCCTATCAGTGCGACCTTTATAGGTAAATGCAAAAGTTGCGCAAGTAACGGGAAAGCTTGAGTAATTATAGAGCCATACCTGCTCCATTGTATATAATGTCTTTGATAGTTGATTACATTGAACGCCAAAAAGGAGGCATCGCCAAAGAAAACCCGCTCTCTGTAAAACACAAATGCACCGACCAACAACAACGCAAGGGCAGCAAGAGCTACTTGTGCAGATGTTTTCAACGGATGTGAGGGTTCAGCCATGCATCAAAGGTAGTGTGGGTATATGATAAAAAGGCGAATCAATACATCATTCTGATACTGTAAACGCAGAGGTGCATATAGGCATGCCGTTTTGCAGGATATGCATATAGTAGCTGCCGGAGGCCATGTGATGAGGGAGGGTGAGTGTACAATCGGTATTGCCATTAGGTAAGATGCCTGAGTGCACCATGTGCCCAGTGACATCGGAAACGGAATAGGCATATATGCCTGTAGCTGATGGAAGCACAATGCGCAATATGCCTGAAGTAACAGGATTGGGGTATAATGAAAAGTGTTTATTCACCGGTACAGAGATCGTGGCAACAGGCTGCAGGCGCTGAATATGGGTAGTGGCTTTTGCCGGCTGGGTAAAAGCGGCATCTTTATAGACCACCTCTGCCAGCGGCGTGACCTCGCCGGCGCGGTAGTAGCGTTGTATATAGGTGGTGTCTTGCTTGCCTTGTGTAAATGATAGCAGTGTTACTATATGGGATGGAGCTACTGAGCCACTCATATAAAAGCTATCGGTAGTATAGGTAGTTGTTTGCACTTGCAGGACATCGAAGAATGCTGATGGGCTGCCGTCAGCATTCTTCACCCGCATCTGTCCCCACCCGGTTACCGTGTCTTTGCGCTGCGTGTATCTCCTCCTAAAACCGGGCTCGTGTAATAGTGAATAAGCACCTACAGACAATTCAAATCCAACTTCATGCTGATACACAGACTGCCAAGAGCTGGAGTGCGCAGCCGGAAATGCGATTTTTACCAAAGGAGCAGTATACATTGTATTTTGGGTTGGAATAAAGAATGTGTCAGAGGACACTCCTGTTATTGAGAATAAATTAAATATGGCATTTTTAGTATTTACACCGTACTCATAAACCCCAAGGCTTGTAACAGAAGCAGGTGCATTGCCCTGATAGCCGAAGGTGCCCATGCGATATTGATTACTATCGGCATACTGGTAGACCGGAACCGGAACCCGACTGGCAAAAAAAACAGGAATGGTGTCTGTCAGTGTGTTCATATCCCAGGTAGCAGCGGTAGCCGGCAATAACATGGGAAATGGTGAGCTGTGTGTAGTAATGCGCAGGCTATCAGAGCCGGTAAGGATTGCAGGGTAGCCGGCAGCCGTAAGTGTGATTTGAGCAAGGGTATGAGACACAACACCAACCAGAAACAAAAACACCAATAATGTGGTTCTCACAAAAGGAATAATTTTAACCGTGAATATATTATATATACATGGAAAAAGAAAATTATTAGCTGGTGATTATTAAGTCCAAACCATTTTTACATAAAAATAAACGAAGCGTATACCCCAACAAGGGTTATTTGCTCAGGTGCATACTCCGCTCTTTGTACAGTTGGCGGAACCAAGGATCCCGCAGGTTTTTGATAAAGCGTATAGCCTCGCCTGTGCTTTTCATCTCCGGTCCCAGTTCCTTGTTTACGTTAGGGAATTTATTGAAACTAAACACAGGTTCTTTGACAGCAAAACCATCCAGTTTTTTTTCTATTACAAAGTCTTTGAGCTTTTTTTCACCCATCATTACCTTGGTGGCAATGTTGAGGTAAGGAATGTTGTAAGCCTTGGCTATAAATGGTGTAGTGCGGCTGGCCCGCGGATTGGCCTCTATTACATATACCTTGTTGTCTTTTATGGCATATTGTATGTTGATCAACCCCTTCACATTGAGCCTAAGCGCTATTTTGCGGGCTATTTCGGCCATTTCTTCTACTATGAGTGGTCCCAGATTGAAAACGGGGAGCAGTGCGTGACTGTCGCCACTATGAATACCTGCAGGCTCTATATGCTCCATGATGCCCATTATGTGTACCTCTTCACCATCGCAAATTGCATCTACTTCTGCCTCCTGACACCGATCCAAAAAGTGATCAATTAATATTTTGTTGCCGGGGAGATGTTTGAGCAGGCTTACCACACTTTTTTCCAGCTCTTCATCATTGATAACAATGCGCATGCGCTGCCCACCCAGCACATAAGAAGGGCGCACCAATACCGGATAGCCTACCTGCTTAGCTACGTCTATAGCCTCGTCTGTAGTGTAGGCAGTACCATATCTGGGGTAAGGAATGCCCAGCTCCTTGAGCGTATCGCTAAATCTGCCACGGTCTTCGGCAATATCCATATTGTCGTATGAAGTGCCGATTATTCTGATGCCTTTTTCGTGCAGCTTTTTTGCCAGCTTCAGAGCAGTTTGTCCGCCCAGTTGCACAATCACGCCATAAGGCTGCTCGTGTTCTATGATTTCCCAAAGATGCTCCCAGTATACCGGCTCAAAGTAAAGCTTGTCGGCAATATCGAAATCTGTAGAAACTGTTTCGGGATTGCAGTTTACCATTATTGACTCATAGCCACTTTCGCGTATAGCTATAAGACCATGAGTACAACAATAATCAAACTCTATGCCTTGACCTATTCTGTTTGGTCCGGAGCCCAGTACTATTATTTTTTTCTTGTCTGTTACTATACTTTCATTTCCGGGGTTTTGAGCTGATGTATTGTCGCTTGCCGCGCTGAATGCTCCTTTGTTTTCGAATGTGCTGTAGTAGTAAGGCGTTTTTGCTTCAAACTCTGCACTACAGGTGTCTACCATCTTGAAAACCCGGGTGATACCCAATGCTTTTCTGTGCTCATATATTTCTTCGGCAGTGCAGTCATTGAGCAGGTCTGCCAGTTGTTCATCGCCAAAGCCCATTTTTTTCGCCTCTTGCAGCAGTAATAAGGGGATTTTGTCGAGGTGTTTGTGTTTTTTTATTTCGTTTTCCAGATTTACGATATCCTGTATCTGGTATAGAAACCAACGGTCTATATGAGTAAGCTCTTGTATGGTTTTAATAGATACGCCGGCCGCCATTGCTTCCTTGATCCGGAATATGCGGTCCCAGGTTGGTCGTTTTAGTGTGTCTATCAACTCCTCTGGCCGCAATCTGCTGGTGCTGATGAAAGACAGCCCGGTTGCATTGTTTTCCAAACTCTGGCAGGCCTTTTGCAAAGCTTCGGGGAAAGTACGACCGATAGCCATAACCTCGCCTACGGATTTCATCTGAAAGCCGAGTGTATCATCTGCTCCTTTAAATTTATCAAAATTCCAACGTGGCATTTTCACTATCACGTAGTCGAGTGCGGGCTCAAAATAAGCAGAAGTGGTTTGTGTTATCTGGTTACTCAGCTCGTCGAGCGCATAGCCAATAGCCAGCTTGGCGGCTATCTTGGCTATGGGGTAACCTGTGGCTTTGGATGCGAGTGCAGAAGAGCGGCTCACACGAGGGTTAATTTCTATAGCTATTATTTCCTCAGTTTCGGGGTTTAAGGCAAACTGCACGTTGCAACCACCGGCAAAATTGCCGAGGTCACGCATCATCTTTATTGCAGTATTGCGCATGAGCTGAAATGCAGTGTCGCTGAGGGTCATAGCCGGAGCTACAGTGATACTGTCGCCGGTGTGAATGCCCATAGGGTCGAAGTTCTCAACCGTGCAAATGATGGCTACATTATCATTCATATCTCTGAGCAACTCCAGCTCAAATTCTTTCCAGCCCAGTACTGCTTTTTCTACCAGTACCTCGTGCATGGGCGAAGCCGTAAGTCCGCGATCCAGTGCGGCATCCAGATCGTCTTTGTGAGTAACTATGCTGCCGCCGGAGCCACCAAGAGTAAAAGAAGGCCGAATAACCAATGGTATACCTATATGCTGTGCAAACTCCTTGCCTTCAAGCAGTGAATTGGCAGTGCGGGATTCTGCTACCGGAACGCCGATGTCAATCATCCATTTCCGAAATAATTCACGGTCTTCCGCCTTGTCTATAGCTTTGATATCTACCCCTATCAGTCGGACATTGTAGCGCTCCCATATACCCAACTCATCGGCTTCTTTAGCAAGATTGAGCGCGGTTTGACCACCCATGGTGGGAAGAATGGCATCAATTTGATTCTCTTCTAATATTTGCTCTATGCTTTCTACGGTGAGCGGAAGCAGGTATACCCTATCTGCCATAATAGGGTCTGTCATTATTGTAGCAGGGTTGGAATTGATAAGGATTACTTTAATCCCTTCTTCCCGCAAACTGCGGGCAGCCTGAGAGCCGGAATAATCGAACTCGCAAGCCTGCCCGATAACAATGGGACCTGAACCGATAATAAGTACGCATTTAATAGAAAGGTCACGTGGCATCAGAACAAAGTATATTATTAAAAATAAAAAAGAAAAATGGGCTGAGCAGATATAGAAATCGGGCTCAACGCCCGGGGTGCAAAAGTATAAAAAAAGAGGGATACTTGTTTATCATGACTACAAAATACAGTATATATTATACGACTGGCAAGGAGAAAATGCTTTAAATGAATGTAGTTATGTGTTTATGTATTTCGATGAATTCTATGTTTTCAGTGCAATTTTGAAAGAAAATTTATTATTTAAACATTATAATATACATAGGATAAACAGAACAGAGAAGTAAAATATGACCGTGGCCTATAAATTACCTGTTTGGGCATAAATATTTACATAATTTTGCGCACAAGGGTAGATTTACCCCCGATTGAAATACTTTTTTCGCACTTTTGCGATAATTATAAAATACTGCCATAATGAGTTTTTTAGGCTTTTTTAAATTTCTGACACAAGAGATAGCAATAGATCTTGGTACGGCTAATACGCTAATAATACATAACGATCAGGTGGTAGTAGATGAACCATCGATAGTAGCCATAGACCGCACTACCAATAAAATAGTTGCTGTAGGGAAGAAGGCAATGATGATGCATGAAAAAACACATGAAAACCTTAAAACCATTCGTCCGCTAAAAGATGGTGTAATTGCAGACTTCAACGCAGCAGAAGGAATGCTGCGCGAAATGATAAAACTGGTATACCCTAAGAAGCCAATGTTTCCACCCAGCTGGCGTATGGTTATTTGTATACCATCCAGCATTACAGAGGTTGAGAAACGTGCAGTGCGTGACTCGGCAGAGCAGGCGGGAGCCAAAGAGGTGTATATGATACATGAACCAATGGCAGCAGCGCTGGGTATAGGTATAGATGTAGAAGAGCCTACCGGGAATATGATAATAGATATAGGTGGTGGCACAACCGGTATATCTGTAATAGCACTGGCAGGTATAGTTTGCGACCAGAGTATAAGAATAGCCGGAGATGAGTTTACAGGCGATATTATGGAGGCAATGCGCCGCTACCATAGCCTGATGATAGGCGAGCGCACCGCTGAGCAAATAAAAATACATGTGGGCTCGGCACTGAAAGAACTGGATAACCCCCCCGACGATATAGCTGTAAACGGAAGAGATCTGGTAACCGGTATACCAAAGCAGATAATGGTGTCTTATCAGGAAGTAGCGGAAGCATTGGACAAATCGATTTTCAAAATAGAGGAGGCTATACTAAAAGCACTGGAAAGCACCCCGCCTGAGCTGGCTGCAGACATCTATAGGAGGGGCTTGTACCTGACAGGAGGTGGTGCATTGCTACGGGGGCTCGACAAGCGAATATCTCATAAGATAAAACTGCCGGTACATGTAGCAGACGACCCGCTGCGTGCAGTGGTGCGTGGCACGGGTATGGCATTGAAGAACATAGCAAGGATGCCGTTTTTGATGAAGTAGTTTTTTTGGGGGATTAAGAATTTGGGATTTGACAAGTTGGGACAAATAGCACCTTCTACCAAAATCCGGATTACTAATTCCAAATTCCCAAATTCCTGATACGAATTGCGCAATTTCATACTCTTCATACGTCGTTTTTTTAACCTCATATTGTTTCTTACACTAGAGGTAGTATGTATTATTTTCATTCAGCGAACCAATACGCTACAGGGAAATGATATAGTGAGCTCTGCTAATGCAGTATCTGGTCTGGTATACAAAAAGCAGAGCGATGTTTTGTACTATTTCGGGCTGCGTAAAATGAACGATAGCCTGCTGAATGAAAACGCCCGGCTGCGCCAACTAGTGGAGCAATACCGTAGTATAGATACACTAACGGATACTGTAATACACACCCGGTCTTTAGTAGGAGACTCGTCTAAGCATATTGTGCGCTATGCGGAATATGAATATCGCACAGCCCGAGTAATCAACAACTCTGTGAATGCAAGCGACAATTATATCACCATCAATCGTGGCTCGGCATCGGGTATTTACAAAAACATGGCAGTGCTTTCTGGTACGGGTGTAGTGGGCAGGGTTGAACATGTATCGCGCAACTATTCCAGTATACTGTCTGTGCTCAGTGCCAAACAAAAAGTAAGTGCACGGCTAAGAAACACCGCCAACGGCTTTGTGATATGGGATGGTAAGAATCCACGGGTGCTGACAATGATAGATGTGCCGCAACAGGTAGTAGTAAAGAAAGGTGATTCTGTATTTACTAACAGTTATTCACTTTATTTTCCGCCGGAGGTGCTGATAGGTACGGTGATAAAAACGGAAATGGTAAAGAAGAATGCAATGCAGCATATATATCTGCGCTCATCTACCGATTTTAGAAACCTGCAATATGTATATGTGGTAGAAAATAAAATGAGCACTGAAAAAAAGCAATTGGAAGACTCTACAGCAAAGAAGTAATGTATAGTCTTTAATTATTTTAGAAAAAAGAGAAAAAAACGGTAACGGTATGAACGTATATCTGAAAAATATTTTACGGTTTTGCATCATCGTACTGCTTCAGGCGCTTATACTCAACAAGATAACCCTGCGCTGGTGGAGCGAACCATCGGGGTTTCCCGTATTTATTCCGTTGATTTATCCATTGTTTTTGTTGCTGCTTCCGTTCGAAATGCCCGTATGGGGACTGCTCCTGTCCGGATTTGTATTGGGCACAACAATTGATGCATTTAGCAATACTGCAGGCATGCACGCATGTGCCACGGTGCTTATAGCTTACCTGCGCACCAATGTGCTGAGTGCACTGCTGCCCAGAAACCTGTCGGAGTATACTGGTATGCAGCCCTCTATCAAAAACATGGGCTGGATGCCTTTTTTGGTATACAGTGGTTTCCTGATAGTGCTGCACCATCTTTTGTTTTTTTCTATAGAGATGTGGAACCTTTCGAACGTAGGGATGTTGCTGCTCAAAACAACGGCATCGACGCTGACATCTATGATGTTCATAATCGTATATCTGCTGCTCTTTACAAGACAGGATACTTCAAGAATATAGGGTATTAGTCGAGCGATATAATACTATTAAAATTAACGCCGTAACCCCCGACTGCAATGTCTGGTTTAATCCAGTTAGCAAATAACTGCCCTGTATTGTTAATTCCAAAATTAATTTGCTTTATCCAAGCTATGCCAAGATCATCTTTAATAGATGCTGCACCAAAGCTTTGAGCAGTAAATTGTGCCGTGTTATTAGGCACATAACCTGCAGGCAGCGTACCCATGAGATAAAACAGTGTGCCGGGGGAGGCAGCAAAGTTCTGGGCATTAGCTGCGGTCAGTAGTCCGCGAATGTGCAGGGTGTTGGCGGTGTGGTCTTTTTTGTAATAGACTGTGCCTGTAACGCCCCCATCAGCCGCGGGCGTGCTTATTGCCAGGGTCTTCCATGCTGCTTCGCGGTTAGCAGCACCAAAACCACTGCCAAATCTGCGTAGTGCACTCAGTAGAAAATGGGTAGCATCGGTAGGAGTGCCGGAAGGCAATACCTGCAAAGAAGCAGTTTGGTCGAGCACTACATTGGGTGTGCTGCCATCGTTGTAAACAAGTGGTGCTGCAGTATTTGTGATAACAATAAATGCATCGGAAGAGCCGCTGGCTCCGGTAATACTGCCGGCTAAGCAGCGTACCATTTCGTTGTTGTAATAAAACCAACCATCCGTAATGGTGTAATCTCCGGTAGCAGGGTTGGTTACGGTCATTCCGCTGATAGTGTATGGAGTGGAGCTATCTCCACCCATAGCCGCCAGAGCGCGGGTACTTTCGGTATATGCCTGCTGCAGATAATGGAGCTGGTCTTGTGTGAGCGGAAAACCACCGGGTTGTGTAAAGTCAATTGATTTCATGTTCGGAATAAAATTTAGTGATTAAAATGCAAGGAGGAAACGCAAAGAACTAATAGATTACTATCTGATAAATGCTTCTTCCGGCAAGCCTGTATCGGTTGATAAGAGCTTTCATTCTGTCTGTATCAAAGGATACTGCACCCGGTACATTAACGATAAAGGCATTGCCTAGTAAAGAAGTTTCTGCATCTGTGAAGAGTGCGATCGGTACAGTATAGCCAACAGTACCTGATTCGCTGCTTAGTCCAAGCCACAGCGGTCGTTCTTCCGGTATCAGGTAGGTAAACAGGGGGTCTTCGTACAGCCCATCTTCAATAAATATACCTCTGGATATAGGGTCAAAGACGTCGTTGAGTACAGCTTCCAGGTATACTATCTGGCTATTGTGGGCGAGATAATATAGATTACTTTCCCGGTCTATCATGAACACATTGTGCAACCACTTTACAGGTATGAGCAGGCAGCGCAGCCAGGCTTTCATAACGGATTTTCGCAATCGTACGGGTAGTAATTGCACACGGAGTGTGTCGTAGTTAATATCAAAGAAGCCCATTGTTGTAGTCTTAAAAAGATATAGAATTGAAAAAGGATGGACAGTCATACATCAGTACATGCTATGCTGCGGCGTAAGGTGTGTAGGTAACGTTTGCATTGAAGTAGGTCTCATCGAGTGCCATGTAACCCGCATCAGGGGTGTACTTAATAGTTATAGGTAAGTAAGGTGTAGCTGCATAGTTTGCCTGGGCGCTCAGTATGTAACCAATCTTCACACCATCAATTGCCTGTAATGCAACGATAAGTTCGTTTAGAACAAAGACACCATTAAAGGGCAGGTCAGCTAGAAAAGAATTAATAGCATCCATAACAGGCGTGAAAGAAGCCCCATCAATCCGGGAGCCAGTGCTGCTAAGTACGAGTGGATCGTAGTAGACAGATAATGCCAACTGAAGATTGTCCGGGTCGCCGCTGGTGAGTTGCAGCCGGACACCTGCATCCTTTATGCGGCTCATGTAACCTGTAAAGGCAGCAAGCTCTGCAATAGACAGGCTTTCCAGTGTTCCGGCATTTTCTTTTGCCACCTTGATTCGAACCATGTTGGCAAGCTCTACTGCAGCTGCGTATTTCACAATGACTATTGCCGGGTCGGTGGATGTTGTGGCATAAATGTCGGAATTTGCAGGGAGTGAATCGCCATACTGGAATAGTTTCGCTTTGTGCACATACCATTGCAATGTATGTGGTTTCTGGGTAGAAATTATATCTGATACTTCTATTTTGTGGTAGTCAAACAAGTTCTCGAGCGTCCATATACAGAATGCTATTACATAGGTCCATAGTCGCCAGATGGCCACCTTGCTGTCGCTCCATTCATAGGAGCTTAATGTTGGGTCTGCATTTTTTGTCTCTATTATTTGTTGTTGTATAACTGCAATTGTTCGTGCCATGATAGTAGGTTTAATAGATAGAATTAGAGAACCTTAAGGACCATCGTAAATGCTGACGCAGGATAGGATGGTGTGCCTCCGGGAAAAAGATAAGTAGTCTTTATACCCACAGTATGTACACCGGCACCTACTGTGATTATTGTCTTGTTGGTATTTAACGGATCCAGTGGATCAGGGGTGCCTGTGGTAGCGGCTTCCAGCCATTCCATAGTGTGTTCCCTGAAGTTGGCCAACAGGATAGGAATATGAGAACGGGTTAGCCGGAAGGTAGCGAGTGAGGCTGTAGCCGACACCAACGCTACAGACAAGTCGCCCATCAAATGTTCTATTACATCCTGTGTGGTGTTGTCTAGTATAGTCAGAGGAGCATAGTATGCTTTATTGCCCTCTACGTCTTCGAACGTACCTGTTACAACAGGAAATGTAATATCGCTCCACACCATCATGTACCCAAGTCCTACGGTCCATGTCAGTTTGTAGGGAATAGATGCAGCAGACATCGCAGTAACACTAAGTGGCAACGAGGATTCTGGTGGGTGACCAGTAAGATAACGTTCTTCGGTTTCATAGTATACTCTGTTGTCAGAAGGATAAGCACTGGCTAAGGGATTGATGTGAATGAACCCCGGAGATTCTGTAAAGTCGTAAGAATAGTAGCCTATAATGTGCGGGTCGCCGACTACATTAGGAACTATGGCAAGTACAGGTTTTAAAACTATCATATACTCAAGTAAGGGTAGTGCCAGCGTTCCAATTACTACACTGTTTTGCCGCAGATAGCCAGTACCTTCAAAGTCTATTGAGCCGGACTGCACTATCGGCAAATTGTGTACGCTGCCGGTCATGGGTATGCTGCTGATGTCAATATTGTTAGCTGCAGCCACTTGCATGCCTGCCTCCAGCGAGCCATACTCAGTGAGTATGATATCCAGCAAACTTTGGTTGGGCTGTGTTCTTACTGTTTTCATAGATTATAGTTTCATAGGGTTTAAGTTTTGAGCTGATTCTTATGTGTACACAGCATCACTTTTAATTACTCCTTCATTCGAGAGCGATACTTCTGCTACTTCCATTCCATCTCTGGTGAACTCTACATTTACTGCACGGATAAGATTCTGATAATGCTCATCATCCAGATACCCTAATGCACCCACACATACCGTAGGGTTTTCTTTAAAATCGCCTTTTGTGTTGAGTAATAGCTGCTGCTGGTGTTGTGCAGTGCTTTCGGCGACCAGAAAGTCACCGAAAAAAATTGTAATGTCTTCGCTGTCATTAAGACCAATGTCTGTCATTTGTTTAGCCATAAAATAGGATGTTTGTGGGAGTAACTATGCACTCAATAGATTACTTAGTCTGGGTATCAATGCGCTGAATGACGCTACATTGACAGGAGGTGTACTGGGCCCGGAGGGTGTGCCAACTGTAATTAATGTGATAGCTGTAATAAGGTCGTTTAATAGTGTAAAGAGGCTCTCGCCCGCTGTGTTGATTTTTATAAGGTTGCCTATATCCAGTACCGCAGTACTACTTTCTATCTTAATGCTGTTTTCATTTGTCAGGAAAGTGGCAGTGCCAATTTTTATCGAGGCTTGTGCCAGTTCGCTTGCCTTAAGCACTACCCATTGACCGGGACCATCAATACTGCCGATAATAACATGGCTTCCTTCTTTAGGCACTATTATGAGGCCACTATTTTCACCAGTTACTGCAGTGAGTAAAACGTCCTCTACAGGAGGGCGGTCGTTTCCGGTTTGTACACTTATTGTATTTGCTTCTGTATCTACACTCCCTGCAACTACAGTGCCGCTGAGTATTTCGTACGGCTTTTGTGCCAGCAATGTAATTCCTGCTTTGATTTTCGCTGTGTTCTTTGTCATATGGGTTTTATTTTTCGGTTCTAATTCCCAGTTCTATTATCCTGCGCGCACCCTTTATGCTAAAATGCACTTCAGTGCTCTCAATCAGGTAACTGCCATCCATTTCCGGGTGTGTATTGTCTTTTACATATGCAACATATCCGGGTGCTGCATATGGTTGAAGGAAGGAAACAAACGAGCCTTCGTAGCCGGTATAGGTGTTTCTGTATGCTTTTTCATTTGCCAGTAATTGTAGTTCAGCTGCATTCTTTATGTGGTTGAGTGTAAGGGTATGTTTCGTTTTTTCAATAGTAGCAACCGTAGAATTCCCTGCTATAATTTCACCATCTCCACGTTTTCTGCTGTATAGTACGTTGCCGGGTTTTCCTGCTGTGTTGTGAGGCAAAAGTGTGTTTTTCCTGATAGTGTTATGCCCCGGTTTACACCTTACTTTTTCTATAGCAATGGTCGTCTTATCATTGGTTACATCAGTGTATAGTGTGCCACACCAAAGAGTATCGGGCTTTATAAAAAAGCAAGAAATGTTGTCATCACTACATTTTGAGATATGTTTGATTACATCAAAACCCGTGGGATTATCCAGGCTGATGTTGAGGATATTCAGGTCCACCTCGCACTGCACAGTTATCTTGTTTTTGCCCTGCAAATCTGCCACTGCAGTACTCAGTAGTTCTTTAAGGGTTAGGTTGCTATTTTTAATTTTTGCGATGTTTTTCCGCAGCAGCCAGCTGTATCCCTCACATTCTATTTCAAGGGGCATATCCAGCTTTCTGTGTTTCACAAATCCGCTAAATTCGGTTTTCATGTCGCCGTTGTAGCCCAGTTTTATTGTTACAGCATCACCCTCTGTAAATTGTGTCGCAGTTGTAATCCGTTCTGCGGATACTTTGCGGTTTGATACAATCGCCGCTATCGCCGGTATTTTTATTGTTGCGGTTTCTACAATACTATGTACGCTCTTTTTAATGAGCACATCGTGTACACCGCTAAACCGAAAGGTGCCGATGGTAATTTCGCTGTTGAGAACAAACATAGTTATATAGATAAGAGATTAAAAGGTTCATCGCTCAGCATTTTCAGTTCGTATGGTCTTATGTTTTTTATACCGACAATAGCCGGAAATTTTAATTCGCTGATTACTACCTGGTCGCTACCGCTTCTGTCAGGCCTTAACAGAAAGATATCCGTAAGCGGACATTGTATCGATATGGCTGTGTTTTGCTCATATATAGTACGTAGTGTAGTTACATCCTGTTCCGGGAATTCGTGTGTAGGAGCAATCAGAAATCCTTTAATTGTTATTTCATAGTCCTTAATCGCTATCAATTCTTTAACAGTACCTCTTCGTTCCGTCAATGCAGTTTCTACAATTGTTTTTTTACTTTCTATAGATATAATAGGATAAGGTAAATTCCATTTTTTATGCACTGAAAATGAATTGTTGTTTGTCGCTGTTACACCTGGTGGTGGTTCTTGCCTCGAGCTCATATCAGGGTAGGTGAGTGTAACAGGCATATAGTATTCTGTGCCCAGTGCGTCATTGGCGTAGTAGGGAGAGCCAGCTGCACCTTGTTCTTTTCGGCCGGGTGGGTTGTGGCCCTTTAATTGCCTGAATTGAGGTTCAAAGGCTCTGGTCTTGTAACCAAAAGTTTTCTCGAAGAGCGTTGCTAAACTGAATGATATTTCTGCCATGGTATTACTGTATTACGTTTGCACTGTTAAGAATTTCGAGCAAGACCTCTTCTACTTTAGTTTTGAATTCATTTATTCCTGTAGATCCGGAACTTGTATTAATTGTGAAGTGTTCTATCATTGATTTATTGATGTGCACATTGATTACTTTGCTTTCGGCCCAATTTTTTGTCTACTTTCTGTTCTGTTACCTGGTGCAAAATAGATGTGTGCAGGGTTCTTTTTTCCTTCGTTTGAGCTTTTTGGCAATAATGTAGATACTTCCAGTATCGCCAGGTTCTTCATTTCGGCAGTATTTGTTTGGTGCTTCAGGTCATAGGCTTTGACTTGCAAAATTTCTTTAGTTGCTGCGCTTTCAAATCCCTTCATCCCGTTTGTTAGCCCTGCACTCATCGTGCGGGTATGCAGCGCATTGGTCTGCGAAATATAGCTTTTGCCTGTTTCAGGTGCTATGGGTTGTGCTGCAATTGTGTTTGGCAATACATTTTGTGGATGATAGGTGTTATCAGCTACTCCTACCGGAAATGGTATGGATAGATCGTAAGCATGTTTGCCATATCTTTTTGTGAATTCTGCTGCCGGGTTGTAGGTCATTTTCCAATCACGTTCATCCTGGTCTGGTACTATATTTATATTGTCCAATCGCTTTCGCCTTTGTAAAATGTAGTCGTCTGATTCTGTCGATGACATTCCGAATGTGCGTAATGCGCGTTTGGTGTTTTTGTTGTTTTCGGTGTTGGCTTGATTCGCTTCCTTTTCGTGTTGTTCTTTATCAAGGTACGCTGCTACTCCACTTGCTGCCAGCGTACCAAGAAACAGCGCCCAGCCAGGTGGCCCTGAAAGGACCTCGGTAAGTGCTACAATACCGGTTATTAGTTCATCGGCAGCCATTGCGCCTTCTACTAAGCCGGCTCCATTAACGATAGTATTTAAAATCCTTGTTTCACTGGCAGTAACTTTAGCTACCTTGCTAATGGTAGTTAATGGCTTTATGTGGTCTTTTATTGTAGGGTGCATGTCGCTTAATAGATTTGCAATGCGCTCAGCACTTTCTGTTAATTCAGCAATACTTTTTATACGCTCTATATTGGAGCTGATTTCGTCTGATTTGTAATATTTGTCGTACTGCGACCGTTTCCTGACATTTCTGTTTTCCTCTTTTTTGCTTTCATCTTCAAACAGAAAGGTCTGAATTGAATCAACAGGTATTGTTACAGTATCAGTAGGGAAATATCTATTGGTTTGATTGCTCGTTGTCTTGCGGATATGGGCTATGGCGCTTAATGTGTTGTTTAGCCGTTGTATCGATTGTATCGTATTACCCAGCGCCGAAATCAGACTGTGCACCTCCGCAATAGGGATTGTTTTTTCCTGTTTGTCTTTATCTATTTCTTTGGGTGTTGATTTCATATACGCTATATAATTTGAAGAAGTTTTGCTTCATTTTTTCGATACAGGTAATATTGAAACTGGCATACCCGCATTTTCTAATCAGATAGTTGTTGGTTCAGTAGTTGGTTGGCAGTTTTGCGTATTCGCCAATTCTGCTTATTTTGATGCTTCAAAAAGTAGCACCTATCATGCAAAGCCAAGCCGAAGCAACGCAAAAAAAGAGATGCAACAATGCTGACAACAGTTTTTGCAGTTTTGTTTATTGTTTTCGTTTTTAGTGCCGATTTACTTTCATCTTATTTGCGCTCATACATTTGTTTGCAGACCGTTGTGTGTCTATTAGCTGCACGGTTGGGTAAAGAAAGAAGTATAGGGTTTTCGAAAGCTTTTTTTATTTCCTTTTTCCTGACACCAATTATTGGTTTCATATTTATTTTCAACTCTCCCAAATTGAAGGATGATGAATACAAAGAAAAAATGCTGGAGCGTGCAGCTGCAAGTGCGCCAGCACTTTCTGTTGCAGAAGAGTTGACTAAACTGAATGAGTTGAGAAAGGAGGGAGTCATTACAGACGATGAGTTTGCCATTCAGAAAGAAAGGCTACTCAATGCTCAGTCGTAAGATCGCTCAGATATTTGCTGCCTTATGAATTGCAGGTGAGCCAGTTTTTGTGCAAATGCTTCATCACTCAATACTTTGTGATTAATGCCAGGCAGGTAATATTCAAGCAGTGTTTCCAGATATCCTATGGAATCGTGAGCTGGCCCCCCGCACGACTCCGCTATAAGTTTACCAGATGAGCTTTTTTGCCGTCCAGTTTCACTTTCAGCTCCTGACACACTCCTATAAACATCTGATCATTCTTTAGTATCTCTTCGCTGCCGCCGAGAAAGGTTACATTAGCCAGCTCTTCAAAAATTTCAAGTGCTTTGTCCTTATCTGCCTTACTCATTGCGCAGTTCAGTTCGTTTCTTCCTGGATTTTTGAAGTAGCCTATATGTCCGTCTACCTCTATAGCATAGATGCCATACTTGTTCTTAGCTTTCCACTCATTTATCTGGGCTTCGGTTGCCTGGCCCACAAGTTTTATTGTTTCTTTTTGCATTTTTTTAGTTTTAGTTTTTTGCATTTTTCTTCTTGCCAATAACTAGCCGTTAATCAACTTCATAAACACTATAGGCAGTGTTACATCCATGCTTTTCGCTCCCTGTTCCCAGCCTTTCTCAAAATCTTTTACCTCTACTCCTATCAGCGTATCTGTTTGCAGGGCTCTGGTGCCTTTAGGTTTATAGGTTATAACTATGTCGAACTGGAGATCCAATATGTCGTCTCCACCGACTGCTCTGGCGGCTCTGTTCATATCATCCAGCGCACCTTTCAGGACCTTTATCTGTCCATCATACACCCGGTTTCCGCCCTGTATACTTATAGGCTCATCGCCGGCGGCATGCAGCAGTTGTTTTTCTTTAGTGGCCTTGTACTTTAAGCCACGTATTTTAGTGAGTGTAGCACCGGCTATCATCACGGTCATGTCTGCCCACTCGCAGTCTTTACTGTCAAAAAATGGTATTGTTGGCATTGTAGTGTTTTTTTGGTTTTATAGAATTTTTATTGTGTTTTGCTGTCAGGATTTATTTTATCCGTTTGCCGGAGTACTAAATCCCAGGCTGATTTCTATTTGTGTAGCGTATCCTACCGGAATAATGCCTATCACCACGTTTAGCTGATTGGTACTCAGTATGTTTTGTGCAGGGTCTATAAAACAGCTTACACTGCTTATTTCCTTAGCCGCGGTCATTGTATTGTTTATCTGATTTACAATCTGTTGGCTTAGCCATTTGCAGAAGCCGGCATCCAGAGTGCCATCTTCATTTACCGGCACTTCATCGTCTACTATTTGCACAAAGGTGGTGTAAGCCAGTATGTGTGCTTTGTCTATTACCCGGCCCCTTGCCAGCATGCTATAGTCGTCTGTGGTAGCCGTGCACATAGGGTCGCCGGAGAAAAAGTAGCCACTGGTATTAGAGTATGTAGTGAAGGTGATAAATCCACGCTCTGCTATCACTGCCAGCGATTCTGCAGCAGCTTCTGCCGTCACTGTGCCTACATATGCTGTGGTGCTTTTAAGCGCACCGGTTCTAACCCTGCTTATCTTTCGTTGCACGGGCACAGATGATGCCACACCCAGTGCCAGGCCCACACATGCGCCTGCACCGGCCGCAGTATCGCCTATAAGTATTGCCGTGCGGTTGTTGGTGGTTCCTAAGGATACATCCGTAAGGTCTGCAGCAACACCTGTGTAGCTTGTGCCGCCTATTATAGCCCGGAAAGGCGTATGAGCCTCAAAATACGCCTCAGCCAGTACAGCCATGTTATCTGCTGCAGTATACACATCAGCATTCAGCGCATGTTCTACTACTATAGGGCCTTCCGCGCCTCCCACAGCCACATCGTTACTTACCAGACCCAAAATCTTTATTTTTCCACCGGCATAGTCAAGTAGCTTCTTTGCTCCGTTGGGTAGCGATATGTCTGCCATTTCGGCTATGGTCATTGTTGGTAGCACCAGCATCAGGTAGAGTTGTGCTCCGGCACCAGCCTGTTTATAAAACTCTTCCACTTGTTTTATGGCAAAGCCATTAGTGGCATTGGTAATGCCGGCCGCAGCTACTGCTGCCATACTTGTTACCAGTATAGGGGTGCCGGCTACGTAGCCGGCTTCAGACTGTCCGGTTACTACCAAGCCGGCGATTCCGTCATTTGTTTGGAGCGTGGCTCCGAGCTGGCCATTAGCCAGTGTTATGTTTACACTTCCCATTTCTGTTTTTGTTTAGTTCTTTATAAAATCTTAATTGCGACCGCTCGCTTACGCTGCATTGATTAGCTCATCCAGAAATATTTCCAACTCGTCATTGCTGCTCACTTTTGTTATTGCAGCCAGCTGTTTTTCTGCTTCCTGTAGCGATAGGGTATTTATGGTTTTGTCTTTCAGGTGCTTTGCATGTCGCCGAGCTCGTTCTTCATCCAGAAAGGCATGATGATCACTAGTGAAGTAGAGCTTTTTTGCAGCATCTTGTTTGTTTTTCATTAGATAGGGTTTGATAGTGGTTTCAAATAAAGTAAACTACATTTTCAGGAGCATATGGATAATTAATGTGGGGTGCAGGTATTTACGATTTCCTTAGACAAGCGACGTTGTACCTATTGTGTTTTCCTATTCCAGTTGCTCCCCACGTTCCACTTACTGCTTCGATGCAGCATATTTGGCCTGAGTATACAAGTCATAAAGGCTTTGCCTTAGCCTGTTGCCATCGAGCTCACTGGTCATCAGGGCCGCCAGTTTTTGCAATAAGGCATCCTGCAGCTCAGGCGACTGCACTTTTAGCTGTTCTATAAAGCAGCATACCTTTTCCTTGGTGCCGGCATATTTTTTGCACTGCTCAGTTATTGTCAATATAGTTATTGCTCGCTCCAGTGCTATAAGTATTCGCTGCCGCAGCAGGTTATCCAGCTCACCGGGTATGAGTGCAGTTACTACATCTGCTACCGGCGATGATAACATTTGTTTTAGCGCCGTTGTTACTTGTAGAGCGGTATTTATATGCTCATCTACATATTTATCAAACTGTTGCAGCACCCGTTTGAACCGGCTTCTCATTTTTGTACAAATCATAGTTGTAGGTTTATTGATAGTGATTGATTGCATTGGCTTCCAATGCATGTATTCTTTCAGAATGTTCATTGAGGCGGCGGTGTATCATGGCTTCCTGTTCTTTCAGGCCTTGTATCTGTTGCCCTTGTATAGTGGTCGCATGTGTCAGTTGTTTCAGCTCTGTTACTATATCGTCGAGCCTTTTTATTACCTGGTCTGTTATCACTTTTATTATAAAGCCCAGCACAGATGCCATGATGCCCGCCGCCGCAATGAGTATCCATATTTTTATCTCGGTATGCATTTCACTGTTTTTATACTGCAGCCTGCACTATTGCTATTATGCCCTTGGCATCGCTGCGGCGTTTGCGTGCGCCCATACGCACACCTACACTGTATATGTCGCCGTAGTAGGTTGGGTCGCCTATGCGCTCAAAGAATGTTATCTGTCCCAGCGCGCGCTCTACAGCGCTTATCTGCCAGCACAGCACACCATCATTGTCTGGTTCGTCTGCGGCTGCACCATAGGCATTTACCGCAGGTAGCACTTCATTGTCATAGCTTACCACATTGCCGCGCATCATTATATTGAATCCGAACAGCCTGCCCAGTACTCCGTCTTTTACATCGTATGCAGCACTGAAGTCGCGGTATTGTGTTGCTGACATATCATCAGTCAACTGCTGAAACATATCGGCACTGATAAGTGCATACCTGCCTTCCATCGGCACGTTTTGTTTGTTCAGCTGCAACTGTGCATTTTTCAGGTCATTCACGGTGAACTTCTTTCGGTTGCCGGTGGTGTCTGCCAGGTGACTTGCTGTAGATACACCGGTAGTGCGGATTATCATACCCTCTGACCCGGACGGGCTCCAGTCTATCAGCAGATTGTCTGCTATGGTCTGGCGCAATGACGACTCATATTCACCCAGTACACTTTCGCGCTTATTGTAGCTCAGCTCAAACGTTTCTGCATTGGGAATCAGAATGGGGTCGGTGGTAAATTCGTCCAGCACATAGGTGATGTCTGTGTCTGTGCGCTGCACTACTGTTGCCGGTACAGACGAGCGGTTTTTTACTACCGTAGCCAGTGCGCCGGCCTGTGGTATATGCACTACTTTTCCTTGCAGCACATATTGGCTTGCGTCGGTTGATGCCAGTAAGAACTCATTGTTCTTAAATAGATTGCCTTCGATGTGGTCTTGCCAGATCTCTTTTTGGATTGCCATGTTTATATATTGGTTTGGTGATTGAATAAGGACTTGTAGAAATTATCCTGGAGTATCTGCAGGAAAGAAATACTCCATTGCTTCCGATAGCTATCGGAATTCGGGGGGGGAGTGATGCTGTACGTTTGTGGTATTGTATGCGTATTGCAACGTTTTAGTACACGTTGTAAGACCAATAGACATTAAAATTCGTCGTGGATTTTAGTTGCTTTGCTTCCGATAGCTATCGGAATTGTGTAGCGTTCACAAACTATGAGTCTTTGCGTCCCTGCCTGCGGTAGGCAGGTTTGAGTGGAATATTTTTGCGTGCCGTTTTATTATCTCAAGTTGCTGATATTAGTGGGATGTAGTTACAGGTCTACGCCGCAAACTTCCGCTCAAACAACTCTTTATACCGCACAGGGTCGTTCGCTCTCAGGTCTTTTAGTTTGTTGCCCGCGGGGTCTTTTTTTTCATAGTCATCCCACTCCCACTGTGCTTCTGCCATGTCTGGTCGCTGGCTGTTTAGTTGCTCTGCTATGGTGCGGTAGGCAGGCATTGCCGCCAGCAGGGCTTTTAGTCCTTCCGGGTTTGCGGCATAGTCTGCAGCCAGTTTGCCCCGTAGCTCAGTAGTTATCTTTTTATCTTCCAGTGCGCGGTCCAGCAGAGCAGTTATTTCATACTTCCGGCGAATGTTGTTTATCTCATCCAGTTGTTGTTGCAGTTTGTGTTTGTCGGCACTCAGTGCCTTATTTTCTGTTTCCAGATGCTGTGTTTTTGCCACCAGATTTTGCACCGTCAGCACCAGTTCATTTTCATTGCTGTTGTCGCTCAGTTGCAGCGTCTCATTCAGTTGTGCAATGGTGCTTTTGGGCATCTGTGTCAGTGGCTTGCCTATATTCATGTCCACCAGGTTCAGCATATTTTCATTCACATCATACAGGCGGGTGAGCGCATTGCAGTTGCCGGGAATATCTACCAGGCTGCACTCCTTGTTATACCACTTTGTTATGGTGGGTCCGGTTTGCCCCGGCAGCATCATTTCTTTGTCCATGCTGTATTCCAGCACTACTATATGCCCTACCGATGCGGCATTCAGAAAGCCGTTTTCGGCTTCGTTGCAGGTTTGTTCTCCCCTGCTGTTTGCGAGGTTCACTACGGGAGTGCCTATTACTTTATCGTCGTTTATATGCAGGTCTTCCCACTTCAGGGCTATGCCATCTTCGCGCTGGTGCATGTAATACCCTATAGGGTTTTTGCGGAAGGAATCAATCTGGTAACCGGAGGTAAGAAGGCGGAAACCATACTCGTTTACCGAGCTGTCAGACAGCACATATTGTCTGTCTATTTTCTTGAATTTGTCAATCATGATAGGGATTTCTTTGTTTGCTCACACAAAGGTGATACCCTATTTGCACTTTGGCAAATTGCACTTTTATGATACTACGTTTTTCGCACTATCATATACAGCTACGAGTATATCATAGATTTTTTTTCGGGGTTAATTCTTTGATGTTCTATCACTTACGCATTATAGCTTACCCCGCCTCCACCCAAGTGCGGTTTCTGTTGTTTTTTTGGGAGATTTTAGGACATATTAGATTGGATTTGTTGGGTGGTGTGCGTGATTATAAGGGTGTGTTTTTGCCGTTTGGGCTGCTGACTGATTTATACAATAGGTGTATTATGGTTTATTCTGAAGATAGAGTCCCCTTCGTTCCGCCTTCAAAGAGTCACAGATAGGGTGGGAGTTTTTGTATGTGGGGTTTATATTATTTCAGTGTCCAACCTTATATTTGAGTTAAATTGTACAATGAGTATTCCAGAAAAAATTCCCATCAAGAGAATTGAAGATTATCATACTCATTTTGTTGGATTTTGCGATAGTAGCAAACAATTTTGGGGCTATGGCACATTCGTGTTCGATGAACCATATAATGATATCGACATGTCAAGGTGGCAAGAGCATAAATTAGAATACATAGTGTTGCACACTTTCGATATTTCGGGTAATTATCTTGCTACCAAGCACTTTTTTGCTGGGGCCACTGCAAACAGAATAGAAGAGTCCGATGAAGTAGTGTTGAGTGAATGGTTGTCAAAGTTAGGGGAGGTTGAGTTTAAGGATATTTACATAAAACCATTTCAAACGGTTATTGACGGGTACGTATTTGGACTTATTCCAACATTAGATTCGGACGGTTTGGAATTGCAACCAAGCAGCACTATCTTTTTTCATGAACCATGGGATGGAGAATATGATACTTAGTAAAAGTTCAATATTGACCTCATACTCTCCACGAAAAAGTTCAATACCTTTCCCTCACAATCCACCAATACCTCACACATGAAATATGCCTTATCATTTATATTAGTACTGGCACTAACCAGCCTCACTTCTTTTGGGCAAACAGCATCCAGGAAGGAAATGAAAGAGGCCTGGAGCAAAATACCAACGAATATAGAAGAGTGCATGGATCGTCTTGACATTCTATTCCTAGATACTACCAAAGAATATTTCGCGCACAAATCCGAAAAAATTGCGGTTGCTGAATTCAATATGATTCAAGGCATGCAATTTCGCAATAATTGGAAACTCTGGAGAGAGTTTGTTCTTTCCCGATATTTCAACAGCTACAAAATTTACCATCCGGAGGAGATGACCTACATAATCTTTACCTCTTATCATCGAAAACTCAATAACCGACCCATCAACTTCAACGAACAAATTGCCGACCATTTTGCTCATGCTGAACGATTGAGAACCAATCCTCCTAAACCTACTGGTTACTTCAAAATTGGCGACACAGTATACACAAATCGTTTTGAATCCGGGGGAATAATAAAAAGTATGCTTGGCAAACAGCTTGCCTATGAAATAACCGCTGTTGTTCAAGCAAAAGACACTACAGAACAAAAGCTACAATTGGCTGTTCTCCATATTCGTCGCATGGACACGAAGGAGAAACAGTTGGTAGATAAATTCGTTTTTGACAAACAGCCTATTGCCAACGGATCGATATTTTGGGATAAAGTAACATGGTGGAGAAAAGACTAATGGTGTATTTTAGCTACACCTTAAATGATATCCCAGTTGATAATATAGAAACCTATCCTAGCTAACAACAAACGAAACTCACGGTAACCGCACCCTTTCAAATGTCTTCCCGTTGAATTTATACACGCCGTTTTCTGGTGTGCCCAACCACAGGTTGCCACTATTGTCTTTGTACATCGAAACCAGGTTGACATCTTTTAGGCCATCTCTGACAGCATAATGTGTAATGTTTTTCCCGTCATACTTGTATACACCCTGAGACCAGGTTGTCAGCCATATATTACCCTCCCTGTCTTCTACAATATGGGAGTAGTAGATGTACTCATCGCCATCAAAGATTTGTGCATTGCCAATGCCGTTTACTTTTTGGTACTGCAACCTATCACTTTTTGATGTTGCTTCAGTATCTATGATGTACCGATGCCTGGTATTGCAAATCCAAAATCCACCTGCTTTATCTTCATAAACAGACCGTATCCCAAAACTGCCGCCATTTGGGGTAATTGTCAAATCCCTTTCGTACATCCACTTTACAGATTGCCCGTCAAACCGGCAGGCACCAAAAACAGAAGTGCCAAACCACATAGCACCTTTACGATCTTTGTAGATGGTATAAACTTCGTAGGGGCTATAAAACGGACTGATGCCCTGGGCATGAAATTCATTATGAAGGAAATGTTTGGGAAACTCCAGGTTGTATAGTGTTTTGCCGTCATATCGGTAGGGTCCGCGTTCGTTCCTTTTGCCCAGCATATAAAACCACAGATCATTTTTCATTAGTTTCCATTCCTTACTTTTTATCGCCTGCAGGCATACAAATTTTTCACCGTCAAACTTATTGATGCCACCCAAGGTGGAGAAGTACATATTCCCGTATTCATCTTCCACAATTTGTCGGATACTGTCATTGCTCAATCCGTGTTTTGTGGTGTAATTCAGTATAGTTTTTCCATCATAACGGTAGATTCCTTCACCATTACTCCCAAACCAATAGTTGTTTTTCTTGTCCTGATATACATACCACAGATTACGTCCAAGTTCACTAACAGTGTCTGCAGATACAGCGGCCGATCGCACTGTACTGTTTTCAGATTTAGCGGTATGTTGTCCGTTGCAGGAAACATTTACAGCAGACAGGATGGAAAGAGTAATGAGGTATACAGTCATTTTTGCAGACATTAATTCTGAAATTTAGAAGCTAAATGTCGGTAAAATTCCGGATTAGTTTAATTGGTTCGTCGGTCACCACCCACACCGGTTATGACCAACAACCGTCAAATAAGCTAAAATATCCCATAAACGTTCTTTTCTGCATCCGCTCCGGCAATGCCTTTGCAGTTAGATGGTATTACGTATCTTTGGCATGGCATTTACATTAATAGCTATGAAACCAATAAAGCAAATAGCGCTGGGCGCAATAGTTACACTTAGTATTTTTTGTGCGGTACTGTATAGCTCCTGCGCCAAAAACGAATGTGGTGCAGTTACCTGCCTCAACAAAGGCACTTGTATGGGGGGAATTTGCAAGTGCATACAGGGCATAGAAGGGGCAAATTGTGAAATCATATACAGAAAGATGTATGCCAATACATATGTAGGCACCCCGCCCGACGACCCTGCATCTGATACCACCAATATGCTGATATTTGTGGCGACTGATGATACCACCAACTACAGCTCTATGGAAGTATTATGGATAGATACCGCAGGGCTCACTGTAGTAAAGCTGCCTGTGGAGCTATCAAATAATTCCTCAGGCGGTTCCAGCTTTAACATCATACCTACTACCAAGGCTTCTATAGCCTATAGCGGCAGCGGCACTATAAGCACCACTTCTGCCTCTATGACACTTCGGGAGACCTACACTGGCGGGGGTATAAGCACTAAAACATTTAATAGCTACAAAAGACAGTAAATTATCATGTCATTTTCTACAGACAAAGCACCAAAGCCGGTGGGACTATATCCGCACTCCAGAAGGGTGGGCAATCTGTTGTTTTTATCGGGTGTAGGGCCGCGCAAAGCAGGTACAGACGAAATACCGGGTCTTGTGACAGATAAGCACGGCAATCACGCTGATTTCGACTTTGCTGCACAGTGCCGTAGCGTGTTCGACAATGTGCGGGTAATACTGGAAGAAAGTGGCAGTAGCTGGGACAAACTGGTAGATGTAACCGTATTTCTTGTAGATATGAAGCGTGATTTTCAGATTTACAATAAAATCTATGCAGAGTACTTCAAAGATAATCAGCCGTGCCGCACCACAGTGGGCATAGACTCGCTGCCTACCGCAATAGCCATAGAGCTCAAGTGTATTGCTGTAATTGATTAATACTTATTTCTTTCTATTCCCCAAGTGCATTATAGATAATAATGCATGCCAGAGTTGTGTGCCAATATTCACATAGAATGGTTTAAAAAATTGAGTCCCCGTAGCGATGTATCCATCATCAATAGTCTGGAATGTTAATGAATCTTAAACTTTTGGGAAAGCCAATGTTTTGGCACAGGATTTGTACTAAGACTATCAAAACCTATAGATATGAAGAAGAGAGCCGTAATTTATTTCAGCAAAAACAAAGCATTAAAAATTCTCGAAAGTCCGCTTAGTGCAGACCTTAAAACCTTGTTAAGTGCAACATTCGCTATTTCTCATAGCAGACTAGTAAAAAGGCATATACAAAATACGCTTATGCAGTTGGATGCACGGGCATATAAGTTGACAGCCTGATAATTTGCCGGATAAAATTTGTGATGTGGGGTATGTGTGGTTGGATAATATAAGACAGAGCAACGCAGCACCAATATTGTATATTTGTGCTGCGTTTTTTTGTTTGGATAATATTTCACAAAACGGTTTGTGTTTGAAATTTACGTATATTTGATACCCTTTACTGTGGTAGTCAGTACTGTTTTATGATATAAACTGTTATTTTTTTAGTGAAATTTAACAATTGGCAATTTTTGGCTCAATTTTTGCTGTATGAGTGTTGAGGTATAATTGAAAAGTGCGTTTGTTCATTTAATTTTGACATGAAAAATTTTATTCTATTAGTTAGTTGTATATTTTCACTTTTTACGGTTAATGCACAAACAGCCCGCCAGCCGATGGAGGAAGTTGTGAATGCTATTAAAAATAACCGTATTGAGGATATGTCGAAATTTTTCGACAACATTGTCCCTGTGACCATAAACAACACGCAAACTATATACAGTCGCAATCAGGCAGAGGTGGTGCTTAAAGATTTCTTTGATAAAAACATTCCAAAAGATTTTCTTATCATGGATAATGGCTCTCCCAACAATTCTTCTAAGTTTATCATTGGAAGCCTTATCACCCCTGGCGGCAACAAGTACAACGTATACATACTCATGAAGCTAAAAGATAACATGTATCTTTTGCAGGAAATACGTTTGAACAGGGAGTAGCAGTTAGCCCGACTTTTTTTACGGTGGTTCCAAATTAATATTGCAACCTGGTTTTACAAATTAACCATTTAGTGATGTTTGTGTATTCTGTGCCGCACCCCTTCGATTCTATACCCTTTGTGGCGAATCCAGTGTATTTCCATCTTTGTATCTGCATTTTTCAGAAAACACCTTGTAGTTTATTTACTTACAGCCGGCAAATTTGTCGGCTATTACTTTTCTAAATTAGGGGTTCATATATGGCTGTTCATACCAGTTATATGAAATTGTCAGTAAGCATACAAGTAGAACTGGCGGAAGAGTAGTGCCTTAAGTGACACAATGGATGGTGCCTGATAGCTGTGTGCCGGACTGGATATATAAGCGAAAGCAATACTCCTGAATCTAAGGGAGGGCGTAGTGGAATCGGTATTATGCCCGGGCGTCTGGGTCAGCAAAACGACGGTAGACGAAATGAATGACTTCTTTTATCAGACACTCTTTGGTATGGCTTATTGTTTATCAAAAACAACTGATAATTATGAAAAATGTATTGTAAAAGAAACATAATGTCACTATGTGAAGTTGGCATCTTCACTCATCTGCAAAGGCACGATAACAAAGTAATAAAAGGTACAATAAGGGAAAATATACTTGAAATCCATGCAAAAAAAAAGAAGCCCGGAATGAGCTTCTTTTTTAAGAAAAATTGTAGAAAAATTATTTAACTACTGAGAATTGTTTAGTAACACTTATTCCATTATTGGCGATGTTCATAAAGTAAACGCCGCTTGTGAAATTACTCAATGAGATATTCTCTGAAAACTGTGTACCGCCTGCAGCGAACTCCTGTGTAGATACTACCTGACCAACCATGTTTGTGATTGTAATGCGGGTAGCAACAGAAGCAGAAAGTTGTCCTTCAACCCTAAGATTGTTTGACGCAGGGTTAGGGAAAATTTCGATTTCTTGCATTGGAGCAATTTGAGCAACATTTGTTGTTGGCAAAACTTTCCACATAAGGCGAACGCGAGCCTTTACGGAATTTTCGATTTCCCTGTCGTTCGTGGTTGAACCATATTTCTGAACTAGGCCTACAACTTTCACGTATTTAAATGGGCTAGTAGCAGGAATAGTATAACTGTATGTTTTGGAAACAGAATCGCCTATAGCTGGATTTGTAAATGCGGTATCACCATAAATGTTATCACCTGTTGCCAAAACTTTTCTTACAACACCCATGTGTGCATAACGTGAGGCAGGTGTGATAGGGCTGCCATAACCCATGTACCAGGAACCGGCAGTAGTATTCATATAGCTACCCTGTGCGTTAGGAGCAGCACTTGAAATGCTATCCTCTATAATATACGCATTGATTCGGTATTTTCCTGTAGCGGCAACGAGCGCTTTGCCACGTACTGTAATAGAAACAACTCTGGTTACACTGTCAAAAGTTGATATCATTTTTACATCAAACTTTGGCGTTGCTCCGTCTCTTGCACCTACCGCTGCCGACCACGATCCACGACCTATACCAATGTTGCCGCTGTAAGGAACCCTATCTACTGTACCTTGAGGAAAACCGGTGATATAAGCATTATTAAAAGGATCACCTGAGAGCTCCATGGCGTCGCCATTATGAAATGCTACTGCTATACATCTTGGAAATGAAGGCTCAACGTCCTGCTGAATACGCTGTGAACCATCAGGGCAATAACCGCACCACGTACCCGTACCTTCTTCAAGCAAAGTGTATTTCATACCACCGGTAGTAACATTGCTCTGAGCAAAAGAACTGCCCGCAATCATCAAAGCGGAACCAAATAACAGAATAGATTTTATTTTCATTTTTTTCATTTTTTTAGGTAAAAATTATAATAGTTATTGCAAGTTAGAAAAGATTTTCAATATTATCAAAAAAATAACCTTTTCTGATAGTTCTATTTTGAACAACACCGAATATTGAACTTTGTGAAAAACGGAGATTGTCCGATTGAATAGCTTCGGTTTCTGCCTGTTTCCAAATTAGGTGTACTTTTGCAGCTATTCATACCAATAATATGACATCGACAATTAACATACAAGTAGAACTGGCAGAAGATAAAATGCCGGAAATGATACAATGGACGGCACCGGATGGGGGTGTACCAGACTGGCAAAAAGCCAAAGCAATACTGCTGGGGCTGTGGGACGGCGAAGAAAAATCGGCACTGCGTATAGACCTATGGACAAGCAAAATGATGGTAGACGAAATGAATGACTTCTTTTACCAGACACTCTTCGGTATGGCTGACACCTACCAAAGAGCAACTAAAAACGAAGAGCTGGCTAAAGAAATGAAACAGTTCGCCAAGAGCTTTCTGAAAAAAGCAAGCGATTCGCTCGAACAATCTGAGAAGGCTTAAAAATCCATCCCGATAGTTATCGGGAAAAATTCCAAACTCCAAAAATCAACTCAATAATATGTCTCTGGAACTCAAAGTAATGGACGAACTGAAAAACGCAATGCGCGCCAAGGATGAGGCAGGATTGCGTACACTGCGTGCAATAAAGGCGGCTATAATAATAGAGAAAACGGCCGAAGGCGCAGGTGGCGAAATAAGTGAGGCTACAGAACTGAAAATGCTGCAGAAACTGGCCAAGCAACGCCGCGACTCTCTGGATATTTTCGAAAAACAAAACCGGGAGGATCTGGCAGCAAAAGAGCGTGAAGAGTTGGCTATTATCGAGCGTTTCTTGCCACAGCAAATGACCGCAGATGAACTAAAAACAGCTCTACAGGCTATCATAGCACAGGTAGGTGCGGCATCGCCTGCCGATATGGGCAAGGTGATGGGTGTGGCCAGCAAACAACTGGCAGGCAAGACAGATGGTAAGGCAATATCAGAGATGGTAAAACAATTGCTCGCATAATTTTTGTCGTAGCATTTGTTCTAGCTACAATTGTACGCTGCGCAAGACCGTGATACTATTTTTTCAATTCCCGTATCGCTGCCGCTTACGGGAATTGTAGTTTCGTGCAGAATATTTGAGTAGGATGCTTATTTCTGTGATGTGGATTTTACGGATGTAAGCTATCCGAGATAGGATACGATAACAATAGAAGATTCGACCACTATACCTATTTTGAAAAGGGGGACTGCAATGGAATGCTTTATAAACTTGCGTTCAACAAAAGTCTGATGACGCATATGCCAACCGACGATGGTGTTTATGTGCTCACATTCTATTGCCGAACAACAGGCAAACCAGTAAAACCCTGCCTGCCAGATTCGTCCAATAATTGCAGGGCAGATTAATTACTTTTGGGCGGCAATGGCACTCGACATCACCGGACTGGTTATTATTTTACTTTTCTTCATTCGTGGTTACATGAAGGGGCTTATTGTGGCTGCATTTTCTGTAATCGGTATTTTATTAGGTATATTGGTAGCTTTGAAAATGTCGCAGTCTTTTGCTGCGTGGCTGCTTGCCAATGAATACATCACATCGGGCTGGGCTCAGGTTATTAGTTATATGGTATTGTTTGTGGGAGTAGTATTGCTGGTGCGGCTGGTAGCAAAGGTAGTAGAGAAAGCAGTGGAAGGAGTAATGCTGGGCATAGTAAACAAACTTGCTGGCGCACTGCTTTATGCCTTTCTGGGCGCTGTGATATGGAGCTCGCTACTATGGATAGGTGCAAGGGTGCATGTATTATCTGCTGAAACAATTGCTACGTCGCATACCTACTACTGGCTATCGCTGCTGGCACCATGGTTTTGTGAGCAGGCGGGCAAATTGCTTCCTTTCGTACAAGACACATTTATAAAACTGGAGCATTTCTTCGAAACTGTAAACCAACCGGCAACTGATGTGGGTACTCATTGACAACTACGACTCATTTACATGGATACTACAGCACTACCTGCTGCAGACCGGCAATGAGTGTGCTGTGTACCGCAATGATGAAATCACCCTGAAACAACTTATTGCGCTAAATCCGGAGCGACTTATTATATCTCCGGGTCCCGAGACACCCCTACAGGCTGGCATTACCATGGAAACAATCGACTATTTTCACAGCCGTATACCCATACTCGGCGTGTGCCTCGGGCATCAGGCACTGGGCATGTACTTTGGTGCAAGGCTGGTACACACCGCCTACCCTATGCATGGCAAGATCAGCGAAATAACACACAATGGCAGCGGTTTGTTTGCAGATGTCCCGGCTACATTTACGGTGATGCGCTATCACTCACTCGCCATTGAGCATTTTGAGAATACAGGCCTACAGGCAACAGCCTATACCAATGATGGAATAATTATGGCCCTGGCGCACACACAGTACCCATGTACTGGTGTCCAGTTTCATCCCGAGTCGATTGGCACAGAATATGGATTGCAACTGCTGAAAAACTGGGCGGGCTTGAACCTTGAAGTTTCGAAAAAGGATCAACGCAAGTAGCTGTAAATAGTACAATTGAAACTCCTTTTGTACTTTGCGACTAATAGCCAATATGAGCCGCTGGCCAAAAAATAATACATACTTCTGGGAAACAAAGCCATTTTTCAGAATCCTGCTGCCATTTGCTGCGGGTATATTGTGCTACTACAAAGGATGGCTAAGCGGCGCGTCGGGAGTTTATTTTCTATACAGTGCTGCTATTGCCTTTCTGTTGCTTGCAGTGGCATTGTTTTTTGAAAAGCCTAATAGAACAAACACACTCCTCACATTCATACTGACTAATGTTTTGTTGTTTTCGGGGGGTGTATCTATAACTTACTATAACGACGACTCTAATAACAAAGGGTGGTTTGGCAACCATATCAGCGAGTCCAAAGTATACGCAGTACGTATCTCTGCTTCCCCTGCCGAAAAGGAAAAATCATGGAAGTTGCCTGTTGCCGTTCTCTATGCAACAGACAACGGCAATGTGACCAGAGAAACCGGCAAGGCAGTGGTGTATATAGAGAAAGGACCCGCTACAGAGGCACTGCACCGGGGAGATACTTTGCTGGTGCCCGGCAACTGGGAACTGATACGAAATGCCGGAAACCCCTTTGAATTTGACTATGCAAAGTATTGCGCCCGCAACAATCTGATGTACAGACAATGGTGTACTGCAAAAGATGTGCTGTTATATGGTAAAGGCAATGCCGCGGCTGCGCCTTTTACAGAGCGGGTGCACGACTGGTGCATGAACCAACTGAGCCACCACCTCGGTAACAACAAAGCGGCAGGACTGCTACAGGCGATGCTGCTGGGCGATGAGGTAAATCTGGATGAAGACCTCAGACAGTCGTATTCTCAGACTGGTATCGTACACATCATAGCTATATCCGGTGGCAATGTGGCTATATTTTTTCTGGTTATTTCTTTCCTGCTGGGCTGGGTGAAGCACAAAAAGCACCTGTGGGTGAAGTATGCAATAGCCCTGCCGGTAGTGTGGTTTTATGTGTTGATGGCGGGCTCACAACCATCGGCAGTGAGAGCCGCAGGAATGTTCTCTTTATTGGCTGTTGGCATAATGTTGCAGAAAAGTAACAACAGTATCAACCAACTTTTGGCTACTGCCTTCGTGCTCCTTTTTGCTGAGCCTGCCTGGCTATTTTCAGTTGGTTTTCAATTGTCGTTTATTGCAGTATTGTCTATAGTACTTTTTTACAAGCACATATATAGCTGGCTAGATGTGCCCACCAAAAAAGCAAAGGGTGGCCACGTATTTAAGAAGTTGCTGCAATGGGTATATGATATACCCCGAACCATATGGAGTGCAGTGGCTATGAGCATAGCTGCCGAGATACTTATAGCACCTATAGTCATTTATTATTTTCATACCTTCCCTGTAATGTTTGTGATAGCCAATGTAGCCGCACTGCTCTTTATGAGTGTGGTGCTGATACTGGGCATGGTGCTGGTGGTACTGAGCAATTTAGCCCTACTTGCCGGCTGGCTGGCTGCTATAATAATTTGGTTAGTAGATACGTTTGGAGGAATAGTTTACTATCTGCAGGTTATAGGTCCTAAATCATTCAATATACTTACATTGAGCGGATTTGAGCTGATAATGATGTATGTCACCATCGCTGGGCTTGCATGGTATTTCATACGGCATTACAAGCCGGCTCTCTTCGGTGGTTTGTTGGCTGTGTGTTTGTTATTGTTGTTTACATGTATAGCAGAGTGGAGTCGACTGCAACAAAATAGGCTTGTTGTGTACAACATCAAAGGTGGGAACCGTATAGAGTTGATATCCGGCAAGACATACTCGGTTGTATACACCGATACTATTTCCGGAGATGCAGCATCGTATGCCACATCGCAAGCACATATATACTGGGGTGTACAGGAGCAAAAGATAGCTGTAGGACGTGAGGTGTTTAGTATCAACAATAAGACCGTATTGCTACTCAACAGAAATGTATTACCTGCTGGTCGTTTCAAAGTAGACTACCTGATACTTAACGGTGCCGGCAGGGTAAATACACAAGAACTGAAACGAGTGTTTTCCCCTGAGGTAGTTGTAATAGGCAATAGCTATACGCATAGGCAACAGGCTGCTATAATTGCTGACTGCGTAAGTGAAGGAGTAGCTACATACTCAATAGCCGGGCAGGGCGCACTTGTATTGTCAGAGTAATGCGAAGGAATAGTGTGGCTACGATTAGGGAAAATCTATTATTTTTATTGTGCGATGTGTAGGTTGTTTTTTTTGATATTAATGTTTGTTTACAGCAGCACAAAGGGGCAGCAGGTGATGTATGTGAACACAGATAACCTGATAGTGCGCGACAGACTGGACAGAGATTACAACGTAAGCTGTATAGTGCATGCACCCACACGGGTAATAGTGCAGCCTGTTGAAGGGAACTTCGAGGGCTTTGAATCCTTATCCGGCAAATTTAGTTGCATAAAATTTCACTTCTGGCAGCTCAACCATTTCAATACCTCTGAATATGGATTTGTAGAGAAAAAGTATCTTGTAAACTCGCTCAGCAAAATTACTGTGAAAGATGCCGATACTACGTTGACTGTATCTGTAACCCGTACACCATTTGAAAGGCATAAATATTATCGATACGACCACAGTATGCACGATATGGGTATGGAATTCTCAAATGCCCGTGACTTTAAGGCGCCCAAGTATAAAGGCGGCAATCCTCTTCCCCTGCCAGCCAAAAGCAAACCTAAAGTCTACCATTCCGGGCCACGTGGCGGATGTTATTATTATAACGAAAAAGGCAAAAAGGTGTATGTTGCAGCTACATACTGTGCAGGTAAATAACCATGTAATGTGGCAGCAGCAATACGATATCCACATTGAACTGACGTGGCGTGGTACTTATACAAAGTTTCTAAAGTTTATTCACGGTTATTTCGCATTTTTGTATGCCATTGTTTTGTGGCGCAATCAATATTAATTTCAGAAGAACAATTAACCCCCGGAACAACCTTGCACTACGGAATTATTGGTTACCCGCTTTCACATTCATTCTCGCCAGCCTATTTCAAGAAGAAATTTGCAAGGATGGAACTTGCAGCAACATACGAAGCCTATCCGCTTTCTGACATAGCAGCACTGACCGGCCTGCTGGAGAGCCACCCGGGTATAGCAGGACTTAATGTAACGCTGCCTTTCAAGGAAGCGATAATACCCTATCTGCAGGAGGTTGATGAAACGGCACAGGCAATAGGTGCGGTCAATTGTATATCGATAAGACACGGATACAAAAAGGGATACAACACTGATGTGTCGGGTTTTGAGCAAAGCCTGATACCATTGCTGACATCGCATCACACACAAGCACTAATACTGGGTACCGGCGGATCGTCGAAGGCAGTGGCATATGTGCTGACTCAATTGGGTATTCCGTTTCATAGAGTATCTGCCAGTGACGCACCCAATGCGCTTCCTTATGAACTGATAACACCTGAAGTAATAGACGTTCACAAACTCATCATCAATACTACGCCACTGGGCATGTACCCCAATATAGATGCTGCACCAGCTATTCCATATAACAGCATAGGGACGCATCACCTGCTTTATGACCTTATATACAATCCTGAAGAAACTCAATTTTTGATAAAGGGAAAAGCAGCTGGGGCAGCAATAAAAAACGGATTTGAAATGCTGATGCTACAAGCAGAAGCAAGCTGGAATATATGGTCGAAACATGCTGCAGAACGATAGTCTCGTTTTTAGGCAGGTAACACTTTCCCTAAACTAAAGAAGCACAGTGCAGGATATGCACTGTGCTTCTTTTACTATGATACATGTTCTGCTTACTTATTCATTGTAGCAAGAAATTCTTCATTGTTCTTAGTTCCTTTTATTTGTTTGAGCAGGAAGTGCATAGCCTCATCGGTGTTCATGTCAGAGATATGATTGCGCAGCAGCCACATTTTGTTATGCACATCTTTATCTAGCAACAGATCATCGCGGCGGGTTGATGAAGACGTAATGTCGATAGCAGGGTAGATACGCTTGTTTGCCAGTTTACGGTCAAGTTGCAACTCCATGTTACCTGTACCTTTAAACTCTTCGAAGATTACCTCATCCATCTTGGAGCCGGTATCTATGAGTGCGGTAGCAAGTATGGTGAGTGAACCTCCGTTTTCTATTTTACGTGCAGCACCAAAAAATTGTTTTGGTTTCTGCATGGCGTTGGCTTCTACACCACCACTCAATACTTTGCCGCTAGCGGGTGCTACCGTATTGTGTGCACGTGCCAGACGGGTAATAGAGTCCAGCAGTATCACCACATCGTGTCCTACCTCTACCAGGCGTTTAGCTTTTTGCAAAGCAATGGTAGACACCTTTACGTGTTTGTCTGCAGGTTCGTCGAATGTAGAAGCTATAACCTCTGCACGCACACTACGCTGCATATCCGTAACCTCCTCAGGGCGCTCATCTACCAGCACTATCATCAGATAACATTCCGGGTGATTGGCGGCGATGGCATTAGCTACTTCTTTCAGCAACATTGTCTTACCGGTCTTTGGCTGTGCCACTATCAGTCCGCGCTGACCCTTACCTATGGGGGTAAAGAGATCCATGATGCGGGTGCTGTAGTTGTTGCCAGTGGTAGTAAGGTTCAGCTTTTCGAATGGGAAAAGCGGAGTAAGATAATCGAATGGAACACGGTCACGTATCTCGTCCGGTAGTCTTCCGTTTATACTTTCCACTTTTAGCAGTGCGAAATATTTTTCACCTTCCTTGGGTGGACGTACATTGCCCTTCACCGTATCTCCGGTTTTCAGGCCGAATAATTTTATCTGGGAAGGTGATACATAAATATCATCTGGTGAACTAAGATAATTGTAATCACTGCTGCGGAGGAAACCATAACCATCAGGCATCATTTCCAGAACCCCTTCGCTAGCTACTATACCTTCAAACTCAAGATTGAAAGTGCTCTCTTTAGGGGGTTCTCTGCGTTGCGGGCGATTGAGTTGGTGATGTGGCGGACGCTCAGGTTTAGGCGCAACTGTAGCTTCGGGTTGTTGCTGTTGCGGAGCTTGTGCATCTCCCGATTCTGGCGCCGGCATTGTGATTCCTGTACTTTCAACCGGAGTAGTTTTTTCGGCTTCAACAGCAGGCTTCTCTTCTACAGGAGTTCTTGTTGGGTTATTATTAAACAGGTTTGATGGTTGTCTTGGTTCTTTGTTTTTTGGTTCTGCCCATTGCGGAACAGGCCCCGGAGCAGGCTTATGCCTTTCCGGCTGTGGCATATCTTCTTTTGGCTTGCGTGGACGGCGTTTTTTATCACCAGCTTCTACAGCAGCAGGCGCAACTTCTTCAGTTGGAGGCGTTGCGGCCTCGGGAGTACTTTCCGGGATTACTACAACCGGAGCTTCTTCAGCTACCACTTCCGGTACTGCTTCTGTAGCTGCTTCTTTGGGTTTGCGACCACGTTTTTTCTTTGTTTCTTCGGCAGCAGGTACTGCTAAGACAGCTTGTTGGTCTAATATTTTATAAACCAGGTTTTGCTTATCCAATTTTCCTGCATTTGGGATTTTCAGTGTATCAGCTACGTCTATCAGCTCAGGTATGAGCATGTCATTTAGCTGCATGATGTCGTAAGGCATGCGTGTATTTTTTCCGTGTAATGGTTTTTTAATAAAAAATGGTTAATCCTGGATGTCAAATTAACTTAATTGAAAAAACTTAAAAAAATGGGAATTATCAGATAATCTGAATGAAAGGCTGGAACAATTACTGTTTCCTTAATGCAAGAATACGACTGTTTTTTTAAATAGCGAAAAAAATATTCAGTTATCCGCGTGAATTTCACTCTTTCAATCTCTGTTTTATATTTACTTTAATGAAAATATACGTAAAGCAATAACTTCCACTACTTTAACTTTCATTATTATTACTGCTAGCTATAAAGGATTGAGCCATTTGGGTTATTGTTTCGCCAACGGGTGTGTATGAAAATGCCGGGAAAGTGGTAAGCAGCTTTTTATTGTTATAATATGAATAGCTGTGAGCATTATTGGCTGTCTCCCGTGTTATAGCTGCATTGGCGCCAGACACATTGCTGTACAGCACACTAAGCCTCCATATAATACCTGTTAGAAATGCGCTGGCGTGAAAGCGTGGTGGTTTTTTGTCGAGTGCTTTTGCCATAAGGGTAAACACCTCCCTGTATGGCTGGTTATCAGCATTTACTATGTACCGTTCTGCTTCTATATCAGCTCCCATAAGCAATGCCATGACAGCAACTACATCTTTTACATTCACCCAGCCATTTACACCATTTGTATAAAAGGGGAATTCATTATTCACTACTTTCATCAGCTGTGCTGAACCTTTATCCCAAAAACCATTTTGGGTTTCGGGTGATGGGGCTGCACCTATTATAACAGATGGATTGATGATGACTGCACATAGCCCTTCTCCTATTCCCCGCCACACCTCTGTTTCGGCAAGGTACTTGCTCATACCATAGGCCGAGTTGTACTTACTCTCACCCCACTCCTGCTCTTCATTTATTTCTTTATGTTGGTCGCCGGTTCTGCCAAGTGCTGCTACAGAGCTTACATGCACCATCTTGCGTATGCCCTGATTTACAGCCTGATTTACAATGTTGGCTGTGCTTTCGGGATTGAAGTGGAGCATCTGGTCCCTGTGTTTAGGATTGAACGACACCATAGCTGCGCAATGATAAATATCGGTAACACCTGCCATTGCCTCCTCTATGTCATAAACATCCAGCAGGTCGCATTGCATCCATTCTACACCGGGCAGGTGCAGCATTGCTGCGGTGGGTGCATTGCTATGGTACAATGCACGCACAGGAAGCCCCCGAGCAGATAAATACTGCACCAGATGCTGACCAAGAAATCCACTACCTCCGGTAACAAGAACCATTAGGCGAAAGAATGTATACTGTTGTTTGTGGTGTCAAAAGTAGACAGTAGCGGGTAGACCGCAAAAAGTAAATAATAGCTACCCACCAATCCATGATAAATAGTTGGCATTGTCGATGATTTCAAAAGCAGCGTCTGGATATGCTTTCCCAAAAGCAACGGGCACTTTTGCTTTTTTACTACCTTTCCACTTACATTCCAGTGCCTGCAACTGTCCGTTGTTGAGCTCTATTAAGTCTGTTTCCTGCTGGTCGTATGTGCGCCAGAAATAGTACTGGGGTTGGTAGCCTCTGTAGCTGTTATGTTTTATTCTTTCGCTCAGTACATACTGCTCCCATAGCTGCCCTATATCATTCCGGCTCTGTAGCGGACTGAAATTATTGATGAGTGCATTGCGGATGCCATTATCGTAGAAATACCACTTTTTGCTTTTTGTTACTTCTTTTCGCAGGTTGCCACTATACCCTGTGAGCGGATATATGATAAACACTTTTGCCAACAGATCCAGATAGCGCTCTACTGTTAGCTTATTAATCTGCAGACTATTGCCCAGCTCTACTGTACTTACCTGACTGCCTACCTGCCATGCCAATAGCTGCAGCAGCTTGTATAGCACATCTGCACCTTTTATGTTTTCCATAATCAGCAGGTCTTTCAGCAGATAGCTGTTTACCATTTGCAGCAAGTAGTTCTTTTGCTCCTGTGCATCGTCGAGCTGCCATAATTCCGGATAACTGCCATACACCAGCCTGTGTTCGAGATTTCTGGCAGTAGTAATAGCATCTTCTGTAGCCGATAGTTCGACCTGTGCTACCGGATAAAGCTGATATACAATGTTTCTGCCTACCAGTGGTTCGCCGGTTTTATTTACGAGGTCAAAACTGCTACTGCCTGTGGCAATAATGGTAATGCCCTTTATATTATCTATCATTAGCTTCAGTATCAAGCCTATATCAGGTATGGCCTGCGCCTCATCTATGATAATAATTTTCTTTCCTTTGGTGAGTCCTTTATAGTTGACTATTGTTCTGCGGCTCAGCATCTCCGCCACCTGCATGTCTTCGCCCTGCAGCAACAGCACATCGGTGCCATATTTATCAGCAATGTTTTCTATGATTGTTGTTTTGCCTGTACGGCGTGAGCCATAAAGCATAATTACCTTTTGCTTTCCTATTTGTTTTTCAATCCTTTGCCCAAGAATACGGTGAATGTTCATAAAAATGATAATTGAGTCAGTAGACCGACGCAATTTACATAAATTAGGTCATTAAGCTGACGCAATTTTATAATTTGCACCATTTATACTGGCTAATGTATTCCGTATAATCCTTATAACTGACGTAATTTAGCTAATTTAGGTTATCTGACTGACGCAATTTAGCTAAATTGCGTCAGCAATGCGTGTTTTTGAGGTTTTGAGATCGAGATATCTGAATAAAGAAAACAAGTGAAAAGTATATCATAGATGAGACCGAATGCATGGTGCTACTGATAGGTGTATTAAGCCCCATTTATTTTCTGCAACTTTGCAATATGCCGTATAAGAAAATTCAACAAGAGGATATTTCATTTTTCGGGTCTGTAACCGGACTACAGTATGTGCATACCGATGAGGAACAAAGGGCACGATGTGCGGCTGACCAAACAGAAGATCTGCGGTATATCCCGGAAGTAGTGCTGCTGCCGGGCACAGCAGAAGAGATTAGTAGCATAATGAAGTATTGCAATGAGCATCTAATTGCCGTAACACCACGTGGTGCCGGTACCGGACTAAGCGGAGGTGCATTACCCGTGACCGGGGGTGTGGTGCTGGATATGAAGCGTTTTAATAAGATACTGAAAATTGACAAAAGAAATTTTCAAGTAACTACCGAGCCCGGCGTAATAACACAGGTGTTGCAAGAGGCTGTGAAAAATGAGGGCTTATTCTATCCGCCGGATCCGGCAAGTAAGGGGTCGTGTTTTATAGGAGGCAATGTATCTGAAAACAGTGGAGGGCCCAGAGCAGTGAAATATGGGGTTGTGAAAGATTATGTACTGAACCTGGAAATAGTATTGCCTAACGGTGAGATAATATGGACTGGCGCCAATGTGCTGAAGAATGCTACGGGATACAATCTTACGCAACTAATAGTAGGTAGCGAGGGCACACTGGGTATAATAACCAGGATTGTGCTGCGACTGATACCACCTGTAAAACATGATTTGTTGCTGTTAGTGCCATTTCGCTCAGCGGTGCAGGCATGTGCGGCAGTTAATGCGATATTTCTGGCAGGTTATACGCCATCTGCACTGGAATTTATGGAGCGGGATGCACTGGAGTGGTCTATGCGCTATGTGCAGGCCACAGGTATCAGCCTGCCGGACGACATAGCTGCACACCTGTTGATAGAAGTAGATGGAAATAATATGGATGAACTGTACAGAGATGCAGAAGCTATGTCTCAGATAGTGCAGCAGTATGATATAGATGAGGTGCTGATGGCAGACAGCCACGAACAAAAACAAATGTTGTGGACACTGCGCAGAAAAGTGGGAGAGGCGGTAAAAAGCAATTCAATTTACAAAGAAGAAGACACGGTAGTACCACGTGCAGAGTTGCCCGAACTACTCACTATTGTAAAAGAAATAGGCAGGGAATACGGCTTTCACTCAGTATGCTACGGTCATGCGGGCGATGGCAACCTGCACGTGAATATAGTAAAAGCAGGAATGAGCGACGAAGACTGGAATACGAAGCTCCCCGCAGGCATACGCAAACTGTTCGGCGAGGTAGTGAGGCTGGGAGGTACCATATCCGGTGAGCATGGCATAGGGCTGGTGCAGCGGGAATATATGAATGTTGCATTTAACGAAACGCAGATGAACCTGATGAAACAGATAAAGCACGTCTTTGACCCGAATGGCATCCTGAACCCCGGTAAAATATTTCTTTAACAAATCTCTAATCCAGATAAATTTGGCAATACCAATATTGTTTCTACTTTTGTGGAGTGATTAGTCAATCTGCAACAGATAAACAAAGGGAAATACTCAACGCAGCACTAAAGCTGTTTGTGGAGCATGGCTTTCATGCAACTCCTACCAGCAAGATAGCCAAAGAAGCAGGTGTGGCAAACGGCACTTTGTTTCATTACTACAATACGAAGGACGAACTGATAGTCGCACTATATGTGGATATAAAAACCCGCCTTTCGGCTTGTATGAATGTTGGGGAAAACGGGCATCTACCTATAAAGGAAAAATGCAAGGCATTCTTTATTGGTGCGCTTAACTGGGGGATGGAAAACATGACTGAGTTCAGGTTTGTGCAGCAATTCATGAGTTCGCCCTACCTGCTGATGCTGGCACCGGAGGAAATACAGAAACAGAGCAGGGTGGCAATGGATCTTATAAACGAAGGCATAAAAGCGAAGGTGCTGAAAAAGATGCCGGTGGAGTTTATTCATACACTCTTATCGAGCCAGCTATTTGGTATCAACCAATACCTGATGACAACAAAACCAACACCGGCCGCGCAAAAGAAACTCATAGAAGAGTCTTTTGAGATGGTATGGGGAATGATTTCAGTGTAAAATTTTTTTAACAAAAATATTGACCGATTAGTCAATCTACAAAAAATGAAAAAAGTAATTCTGGTTACCGGAGCCTCATCCGGAATAGGTAAAGAGACAGTAAAACTGCTGTTGCAGGACGGCTGTATAGTATATGCTGCAGCACGCCGCACCGATAAAATGCAAGACATAGCAGCTGCAGGAGCGAAGTTGCTGGAGATGGACGTAACAGATGATGCATCTATGGTAGCTGGTGTAGCCAAAATTATAGAAACCGAAAAGCGTATAGACGGCCTTGTAAATAATGCGGGGTATGGCTCCTATGGTGCACTGGAAGATGTACCGATATCAGAAGCACGCTATCAGTTCGAAGTCAATATCTTCGGATTGGCACGACTCACCCAACTGGTGTTGCCTACAATGAGGGCGCAACATAGTGGAAGGATTATCAACATCTCGTCGATAGGTGGAAGTATAGGAGAGCCGCATGGCGCATGGTATCATGCTACAAAATTTGCAGTAGAGGGCCTGAGCGATAGTATACGCATGGAGCTGAAGCAGTTTGGTATAGACGTAGTAGTAATAAAGCCGGGTGCTATAAAAACAGAATGGAACAGAATAGCCAGAGAACATTTGATAAAAACATCTGGCAATACCGCCTACGGTACACTGGCACACAAACATGCCAAAATGCTGGAGAGCGGCGATGAGAAAATGGGTGCAGAACCAATAGTAATAGCCAGAGTAATAGAAAAAGCAATAATGGCAACACGACCCAAAACAAGGTATGCCGCAGGTGGTGGCGCAAAGCTGATTTTGTTTCTACGAAAGATACTTTCAGATCGAATGTTCGACAAAGTATTGATGAGCATGATAAAATAGTGAATTGAAAGAGGTAGAAATGAGATAAAATGATAAAGATATTTCTTAAAATATTAGTTGTCATAGCACTGCTGATTGCCATCTTAGTTTTAATAGTGTTCCTGTATATGAAACAACCACAATTTGGAAAAGCACCAGCTGGTGCACGCATGGAAAAACTGAAAAAATCTCCCAATTACAGAGACGGGGCTTTTCAGAATCTGAATAATACACCCTCGCTGAAAGAAGGTGTAAGTTACTATACTGTTTTCAAGGATTTCTTCTTTGGACAAAGCAAAAGAGTAGCACCGGCTATGGTATTACCATCGGAGAAGACAGACCTGAAAAAACTCAATCCCAATGAGAACCTGATAGTATGGTTCGGACATTCATCTTACCTGATGCAACTGGATGGAAAGCGGATTCTGGTAGATCCGGTATTCAGCGGCAATGCGTCTCCGCTAAGCTTTACCACCAAGAGTTTCAAGGGTGCAGATGTATATACTGCCGATGACATGCCTGAGATAGATTACCTCTTTATTTCTCACGACCACTACGACCATCTGGACCATAGAACAGTGGTAGCACTGAGGCATAAAGTAAAGCATGTGATTACCGGACTGGGTGTAGGTGCGCACCTGGAGCATTGGGGATATGATACCTCTATGATTATAGAGCGCGACTGGAATGAACATATAATATTGGACAGTGGTTTCGAGGCTACCCTTGTGCCATCGCGCCACTTTTCAGGAAGAGGTTTGAAAAGGAATGGAACCTTGTGGACATCGTTTGTGCTATCTACTCCCAGCCAGAAGATATTCATAGGTGGTGATTCGGGCTATGATACCCACTTCGCAACTATAGGTGCGCAGCATGGTCCGTTCAGCCTGGCTATACTGGAGAACGGGCAGTACAATGAATACTGGAAATACATACACATGATGCCGGAGGAAGTAGTAAAAGCTGCTGTAGAACTAAATGCCCAAAAGCTGTTCCCGGTGCACTGGTCAAAGTTTGCACTGGCACTACACGACTGGGATGAACCTATAATGCGTGTGGTAAAAGAAGCAAAACAAAGGAACATGCCACTAATGCACCCGATGATAGGTAAAGCAGTAAAACTAGTCGATACCACACATCATGAGGAATGGTGGAATGGACTGCAATAAGCTTTTACCTTCAATCAAATGTCATATACTGAAGCAAGCCTGTAGGGCTTGAATGTGAATAACCGCAGGCGAAACCTGCGGAACACGGATATAGAACACCAACCCTGAAATGGCTTGAATGAAGTTACGTAACATGAAACCCTCCTAAGGTAATGACACTAGCTACAACCCCTGAAACTGCCGGAGAAAGCGTACATCATTCTGTGAATAAAGCCTGAGGTCGTTCACCTGAAACTTGATCTGAGTAATGCGCTCTACACCCATGCCGAAGGCAAAACCGGTGTATACCTCCGGGTCTATACCGAAGTTGCGCAGCATATTAGGATGCACCATGCCACAGCCAAGAATCTCTACCCACCCGCTGTGCTTGCATAGGTTGCAACCTGAGCCACCACATACGGTGCACGAAATATCCATCTCGGCACTGGGCTCTGTGAAGGGGAAGTAGGATGGACGGAAACGAACCTTGGTATCGGGTCCGAACATTTCTGTAACAAAGTAATAAAGGGTTTGTTTAAGGTCAGCAAAAGAAACACCCTTATCTACATACAAGCCCTCGCACTGATGAAAGAAACAATGGGCACGTGCCGATATGGTTTCGTTTCTGTATACCCTGCCCGGACAAATGACCCTAACCGGCAAAGGGGTAGTTTCGAGTATGCGTGCCTGCACCGATGAGGTATGTGTACGCAATACCCAATCCGGATTTTGCGCTACATAAAACGTATCCTGCATATCCCGTGCAGTATGATGCTCGGGCATATTGAGTGATGTGAAGTTGTGCCAGTCGTCTTCAATTTCAGGGCCTGTTGCTACACTGAATCCGATTTTTTCAAAGATGCCTACCATTTGATTTTCTACCATCCGCAATGGGTGGCGGGTACCTGCCGCCAGCGGTGTGCCGGGGAGACTGATATCAATGGCGTTGGTATTGGCAGCACCTGCACTGAGCGTTGCAGCAAACTCCTCATATCTGGCTTCTGCCAGGTTTTTAAAGCCATTGAGCAACATGCCGGCTTCTTTACGCCCCTCAGGTGGAACGTTTTTCATTTCGGTGGCCAACTGTTTTACCAGACCTTTTGTTCCCAGAAACCTGATACGGTATTGCTCTAGCCCTGCGGCATCGGTGGGGCTGAAGGCATTTATTTCCTGCTCCAGCACTTGTATTTGTTCCTGTAAAGACGGCATAGAGGCAAAGGTAAAATAAAAATGCTTCAACACGGCCGTAGATAAGCCAGTAATAATACACGCTCAGTATCTATTCATTCCCTTTTTTATCAAAATCATCATATATATTGAATCTTCTCTAATCCTACATTGCGGATAATGTTATATTATGATGCTACTTGTATTGATTTTCGTTTTGTATCATTATTACTTCCCTCAATACGCTCATAGAGACAAAAAATACTGTGGAAACGTTTTTTGTAAAAAATGTTTCCGTAGTTTTGTCCCGTAATTATGGAGGCATTGGAGAAAATATTAAGTTCATCTATAGAATTGTTTAGCCAATATGGCTTTAAGTCTATTACTATGGATGATATTGCCCGGAGAGCTGGCATTTCAAAAAAAACACTATATCAGCATTTTGCCAATAAACAAGAGGTAGTAAACGAATCTGTAATCTGGTATAAAAACAATACAACAGATAATTGCTCCTGTGTGCTACAGGGTGCTGACAATGCTATAGAGGCAATGGTTAAGATACTTGCCTTTTTCGACAAGATACATAGAGAAATGAACCCTATGGCAATGTTCGAAATGCAACGTTTTTTCCCGGAGGCATACAAAAAATTCAGGGACCTGTTGCTGGAACAAGATGTAGCAATGGTTCGGGACAATATCCTTCAAGGAATTAAAGAAGGGCTGTACCGGGAGGGATTGAACGCTGAGTTGCTGGGAAGGTATAAAATAGAAACCTCGTTGATGGCACTGCATCCCAACCTGCTGGTAAATGATCGCACCGGCCTCATGAGTGTGGCTTTAGAAATAGGCGAACACTTCATGTATGGTATAATGACCCCAAAAGGAATAGAACAATACGTAACATATAAAGAAAAGTACTTAAAGAACACAACAACCGCAATATGAGAAAAGTATATATAGCACTATTTAGTGCAATTATAGCAACAACTAGCACACAGGCACAAACGCCTGTAAGACTGAGCCTGAATGATTGTATAGCCTACGCCTTACAGAACAACTATTCTGTAAAGAATGCACACATAGACATGCTGATACAGGAGGCTCAGGTGAAACAAACTACTTCGGCAGCTTTGCCCCATATAAATGGTAAAGCAGATTTCTCTTATGCCAATATTGTTCCCAGCCAGTTTATAGACGCAAGTACTTTTCCGTCAGGTGGCATTGTAGTTCCAAAAGGTACAATTGTACCGCTTCAGTTTTCCTTGCCCTATTCAGCTTCTGCTAATGTTACAACCTCTCAGGTGCTGTTTGACGGTAGTGTAATAGTAGCCTTGCAGGCACGCAATACGGTAATGGATATGGCACGCCAGTCGGAAAAAGTAACTCAGGAAAGTGTACGTTACAACATCTATAAGGCCTACAATTCGCTGGTCATTGCTTATAAGCAGTTTGACATCATAAAAAGCTCGCTGGTACTGGCAAGAAGCATGGAAAGCGATCTGGTAAAAACCAGAAACGCAGGATTTGCAGAGAAGATAGACGTAGACCGCACCAGTGTGCAGATAAACAATCTGGCAACAGACAGCATGAAAGTAGGTAACATGCTTACAGTAGCAGAGCAGGTGCTGAAGTACAATTTGGGTATGGATATAAATACCCCAATTATCCTTACGGATACTGATGTGGAAAAAGGAAGAGAATCGGGTATGGCTTTGATTACAGAGAAAGAAAATTATGAGCGGGTGCCAGAGTACAATGTATTGATGACAGCGCTGAAACTAAACGAGTTTGATCTGAAAAGGTATAAGCTATCCGCATTGCCTTCATTGAGTGGCTTCTGGTCTTATGGTTCCAATTATGGTAACGATAAATTAGAAAATATTTTCAAATTCGATTCATACATGCCAAGTTCCATATTTGGTTTTGCGCTCAATGCACCTATATTCAATGGTTTTGTACGTCAGCACCAGGTACGTGAGGCAAGACTGAAAATAGAGAAAACAAAAAACAATATCGAATTTACAAAGCAGTCTATCGACTTTCAGGCAGCTACAGCAAGAACTACCCTGAAGAATTCATTACTGCAGGTACAGAGCCAAAAGCGCAATCTGGAGTTGTCAAATACAGTACTGGACCTTGCTCAGAAAAAATACAAAGCAGGTGTAGGCAGCAACCTGGAAGTAACTACTGCGCAAACGGATCTCCTACGCTCTCAAAACAATTATTTCTCTGCTTTGCTCGAAGTGATAAATGCTGAAGCTGACCTGAAAAAAGCACTGGGACTACTGAAGTAAAATTCCAAAAAGACTAAGACAAATTACAAAACATAAACAACCTTCTACTTTCGACTAATACCTTTCTACTAAAATAAAAAACACACTATAAAATGAAACGTTCTTATTTATTACTTATTCCGGCTATAGTATTCGCATCATGCGGCGGCGGCTCAAAGGACCCATCCGCAGAACTTGCAGCACTTAAGAAAGATCGTGCAGCGCTCGATATGAAAATTAAAACATTGGAGCTCAACAACAAAGATAGCAGCGGCGGCAAGGTGACTGCAATATCAGTAGCGGAAATACAGCCTACAGTCTTCAATGCATTTATAGAAGTACAATCGCAGATAAATGGCGATGAAGTGGTAAATGCAACTGCACGCACTATGGGTACTGTGAACCGTGTAAATGTGCAGGTAGGACAGCATGTAAATCAGGGTCAGGTGCTGGCTACGCTCGATGCAGCAATTGCACAACAACAGATAGATGCCATGGAGCCGCAGATAGAACTGGCTAAGGCACTCTATGAAAAGCAACAAAAGTTGTGGGAACAAAACATAGGTACAGAGGTGCAACTGATGTCTGCTAAGACACAGTATGAAAACCTGCTGAAACAAAAAGCGGTAGCCAAGGCAGGCAGAGACCTCAATAATATTACATCGCCCATTAGCGGCACAGTAGATATGGTAAGCCTGAAGGTAGGCGACCAGTCACAATCGCCATCGGCTTTCATAAGAGTGGTGAACACCAGCAAGCTGAAAGCAGAAGCCAATCTGGGTGAGAACTATATAGGTAAGGTGAAAGTAGGCGACCCTGCTTTTCTCATATTCCCCGACAATAAGGATACCATAAAAACGAAAATATCATTCGTGTCAAGAGCGGTAGACGCTATGTCTCGTTCATTTCTGGTACAGATAAAACTGGGCGGCAATAACAACCTGCACCCCAATATGTCTTGTATACTGAAGATAGCAAACTACGAAAACAAAAACGCATTGGTAGTACCGGTATCAGTAATACAAAAAACATCTGAAGGTGAAATGGTGTACGTGGCGGATGGCAACAAGGCGAAAATAAAAATGATAACCACCGGTCGCAATTCAAATGGAATGGTAGAGGTACTTTCCGGACTGGAGGCTGGTGATAAAGTGATAGTAGCCGGATTCGAGGACCTGGATGAAGGCGAGTCAATTGCTGTTCAGTAAGATAGCCAGACTCGCCAACCGGCAAATGTAAGGAACATACCTGCTGTCGATAGGCAGAGCGCAACAACATCATGTGTATAATATTAATTACAGCACAACAAAACTAAAATGAAAGACAAATTCAAAGAGTTCAAACTATCGAGCTGGGCGATAGACAACCGCACAGCGGTATATATACTTACCATACTCATCACCCTTGTAGGTCTGTCGGCTTACCTGAATCTGCCTAAGGAGCAATTCCCTGAAATAAAACTCCCGCAGATAATAGTACAGACTGTATATCCCGGCACATCGCCGGAGAATATGGAGAATCTGGTAACAAAGCCTATAGAAAAGCAGGTAAAGAACCTCACTGGTGTAAAGCGTGTTACCAGCAATTCTTTTCAGGACTACTCTGTGGTAATTGTTGAGTTCAACACCGATGTGAAGGTGGACAAAGCCAAGCAGGATGTAAAGGACGGTGTGGACAAAGCCAAGCAGGATCTGCCACAGAATCTGCCTTTCCAGCCAGAGGTAAAGGACATCGACTTTTCTGAGTTTCCTATATTGAATGTAAACGTATCGGGCAACTATGACCTGAACCGATTGAAAAAGTATGCCGATAAAGTAAAGGATAGAATTGAAGCAGTAAAGCAAATAAAGAGGGTAGACCTTGTAGGCGCACCTGAGCGCGAAGTGCAGATAAATGTAGACCTGTTCAGGATGCAGGCAGCCGGCCTTACATTCGATGATATAGACCGCACTATAGCTATGGAAAATATTTCCATGACCGCTGGCGAGGTGTCTATGAACAATCAGAAACGTATACTGAGTGTAAAAAATGAGTTCAAAGCTGCCGGACAGATAGGTGATATCATTGTTAAAAATCAGCAGGGCAGAAGTATCTACCTTAAAGACATAGCTACCGTCATAGATACTTTTGTAGAGCAGAAAAGCTTTGCACGTCTCGATGGGCAGAATGTAATAACCCTCAACGTCATTAAAGCAAGCGGAGCTAATCTGATTGAAGCATCTGAAAAAATAGATGAACTGGTGAAGGAAATGCAGAAAGACGATCTGCCAAAAGACCTTACGATAGTGATCACCGGCGATCAGTCAGAGTCTACAAAGAGTACACTTACTGACCTCATCAATACCATTATCATCGGGTTCATATTGGTTACGTTGATACTCATGTTCTTCATGGGTGTTACCAATGCATTGTTTGTGGCCATGTCGGTGCCTTTGTCTTGTGCTATCGCCTTCCTTGTGTTGCCGGCTATCGGGTTTACGCTCAATATGATTGTGCTGTTCTCCTTCCTGCTGGCACTGGGTATAGTGGTCGACGATGCGATTGTGGTAATAGAGAATACACACCGGCTGTTTGACAATGGTAAACGAAGTATAAAAGATGCAGCAAAACTGGCTACTGGAGAGGTGTTCCTGCCGGTACTCTCCGGCACGGTTACTACGCTTATTCCGTTTATTCCACTGGCATTCTGGAAGGGGGTTATCGGTAGCTTTATGTTCTTCCTGCCTGTTACACTGATTATCACGTTGCTGGCGTCACTCGCTGTTGCATACATCATCAATCCCGTATTCGCTGTCAGCTTTATGAAGCCGGAGAGTCATGAGCCGGGTGCTAAGAAAGGTTTTAGCAGAAGGGATATGGCTGTGCTTATAGTGTTCGTAGCTATTGCAGCTATCTGCTATCTGGGCGGCGGCTTCGGTATGGGCAACTTCCTTATAGTTCTGTACCTCTTTATTCTACTCGAAAAATATGTACTATCTAAATGGATACATGCTTTCCAAAACAGGATATGGCCTGCTTTCCGCGAGTGGTATACACGCTGGCTGGTAAGAGCACTAAAATATCCGGTAATGGTATTGGTAACAACAATCGTACTATTCCCGGTATCCGTAGTCACTTATGTGGCTCGCAATCCTCCTTTCGTGTTCTTCCCGTCTGCAGACCCCAACTTTGTGTATGTGTATGTGAATATGCCCATAGGCACAGACCAGAAACGCACAGATGAAGTATTGCAGAAACTGGAAACAAAGGTCTACAAGGCACTTGATATAGACCTCGCATCTGGTAAGAAAAACCCGATTGTGAAATCTGTAATCTCTAATGTAACTGTAGGTGCAGTAGACCCTACTACCAACGAGATTGGTGACTTCCCCAACAAAGGCAAGATTACTGTAGCGTTTGTAGAATTCGCTAAGCGTAAAGGAATCTCTTCTGAGAAATATCTGGATGCAATCCGGTCGGCCGTGAGGGAGTATCCTGGTGCAGAAGTAACAGTAGATAAAGAGCAGGGTGGGCCACCATTGCCCAAGCCGGTGGTTATAGAAATAACCGGAGATAATCTGGATACCCTTATCGCCACATCTGACAGGCTCAAGAGCTTCCTCGAGAAGAAACAAGTGCCTGGTGTCGAGGAATTGCGCAGCGACTTTCAGGCTGATAAGCCGGAGATCATCTTCGACCTCAACAGAGAGCGCATGAACAATGAAAGCATCAGTACCTATACGGTGGCGGCTGCATTGCGCACTGCTGTGTTTGGCAAAGAAATTTCCCGCTTCCGCGACGCCAATGATGATTATCCGATTTATCTCAGATACTCAACTGAGCAGCGCAAAGACATAGAAGCCATACGCAACATGCCGGTGATATATCGTGACATGGGTATGGGTGGCATGATACGTACTGTGCCTGTAAGTTCTTTTGCGGATGTGCGCTATTCTACTACATACGGTGGGGTGAAGCGTAAAGACCAGAAACGTATCATTGCGCTTTCCTCTAACGTTCTCACTGGTTTTGAACCTAACGCAGTGGTAGAGGCTGTGCAGGGAGAATTGAACAGTTTCCCTGTTCCCGCCGGCGTAAACATAATAATGGGTGGACAGCAGGAAGAGCAGGCGGAAACAATGGGCTTTTTGGGCAATGCGATGCTCATAGCCATGGCTTTGATATTCCTGATACTGGTGCTGCAATTCAACTCGCTGAGCCGTACTGTTATCATTATGAGCGAGGTATTGTTTAGTATCACAGGTGTGTTGCTGGGTTATAGTATTTTTGGCAATACCTTCTCTTTGGTAATGAGTGGTATAGGTATAGTAGCTCTGGCAGGTATAGTGGTTAGAAACGGTATATTGTTGGTAGAGTTTATGGATCTCATGCTGGAAGAAGGGATGACGCCATATGATGCAATAGTAGAAGCAGGCCGCACCCGTATGACACCCGTATTACTTACGGCTACTGCTGCCATCCTGGGCCTCATACCACTGGCCGTGGGTCTCAACATAGATTTCGCCGGACTGTTTACTCACTTCAATCCCGATATATTCTTTGGTGGCGACAGTAATGCATTCTGGGGACCATTGGCATGGACTATGATTTATGGCCTTGGCTTTGCCACTATCCTTACACTGATAGTAGTACCTGCAATGTGTCTTCTGAGCTTCAGAATGAAAGATTGGATAAAAAGAGTAAAAGCGAAAGTGAATATTTAAAGTAAACGATTGATACTATATCCAAGACCGCCCTGTAGCAATACAGGGCGGTCTTTTTTTAGAACCGGCAAAATGATTTCATTAGTGTAAACACATGCCGGAAACAATAACATGTTTTATAAATCATTATTTGTTCGCCCCTTTGGCCTATTTAACTTTTAAGGCTTGCAATACTTTCAACTATTACCCTACCTTTGCGCCGCTATGCAGATAGAAATACTAAAATCTAAAATCCATAGGGTAAAAATTACTGAAGCCAACCTACATTATATAGGCAGTATTACCATAGATGAAGATTTGATGGACGCAGCCAACATCATTGAGAATGAGAAGGTGCAGGTATTGGATATAGATAACGGTGAGCGGCTGGAAACCTATGTAATAAGAGGTACACGTGGCTCGGGTATGATATGTATGAACGGACCTGCTGCACGCAGGATAAATCCTGAAGATACAGTGATTATTATATCCTACGCCATCATGGAATTTGAAGCCGCCAAAAAATATAAGCCGGTGATTATCTTCCCCAAAGAAGATAATACCCTCTAATATCTAAAGGTAGTATACATAAACATCGCTTTTTGTATCTTTATTAGCTTATGAAGAAAATCATCCTGACCATATTGCAGTATATTCTATTTCTGGGGTTGGGAATATGGATTGTCTATCAGATGCTGCATCAGCTGGATGATAAGCAGAAAACAGATCTGGCAGACGCTATCACAAATGCTAATGGATGGTACCTGATACCGGTTTTCCTTATCGGGTTTTTATCTCATTTTTTCAGGGCGGTGCGCTGGCGCTATCTGCTCGAGACTGTAGAACTGAAGCCCTCGCTCCTCAATACCACGTTTGCTGTGCTTATAGGCTATATAGCCAATCTCGCATTGCCACGTGCCGGCGAGGTGGCTAAGTGTACCGTGCTGGCAAAGTATGAAAAAATGCCTGCTCATAAAATGATAGGTACCATAGTAGCCGAGCGGGCATTCGATATGGTGTCGCTGCTGGTAATAGGTGTACTTGCGTTTATGCTGCAAATGCAGTTTGTGAGCGAATATGTAGCCTCTATTATGGGTTCTGTGTCTGCAAAATTCGAAAGCAGCAAGACAACATTGCTCATTTTGGCTATTGTAGGCCTGTTGGCTATTCCGGTAGGCGTAATTCTGTATCGCCGAAACAAGGAAACCAAAGTAGGACTGTTCGTAAAAGAATTGATGGGGGGGATTTTTTCTATCCTTCACATGAAAAAAAGAGCAGCTTTTCTGGGTTATACCTTTCTTATATGGGCAATGTATCTCTTACAGTTATATATCGGGTTCCGTTGTCTCGATGCTACTGCTAACCTTTCTATAAGTACGGCACTGGTGGTGCTGGTATATGGCAGCATTGGTATGATCATTACCCCCGGAGGTATTGGTCTTTACACACTATTGGTAGCACAGATGCTGGTGGCATATAAGGTAGATATAGTGCCGGCACAGGCTTTTGGCTGGATAGCATGGGTGGCTCAGACCGCAGTAATAATAGTATTGGGGTTGGTAGCAATGTTGGCTATTCACCCTTACAATCGCAATAAAAATGGAAAAAATACAGTGGATTCAGCACAAAATATTTAGCCGGGAAGAATTGGTGCGGGAATGTAACGGCTGGCGATTGCGCAACAAAAAAATTGTATTTACCAATGGCTGTTTCGACATACTGCATCACGGCCATCTCGACCTGCTGGCAAGGGCTGCCAGTTTGGGTAATATGCTGGTAGTTGGTCTCAATACCGACAGCTCTGTACAGCGACTCAAAGGTCCCCTGCGTCCCATCACTCATGAGCAGGACAGAGCCTTTCAGATAGCGTCCTTACTCTTTGCCGATGCAGTGTGCCTGTTCGACGAAGACACCCCCGAGGAACTCATAAAAGCGATAAAGCCCGACATACTGGTAAAGGGCGGCGACTATACGATAGATAAGATAGTAGGCGCAGACTTTGTGCAGCAAAATGGAGGAGAAGTGCATATCATTCCCTTTGTAGATGGCTACTCAACTACCGGCATTATAAGCAGGATACAGAAGTTATAAGTTTATATTGACGCGCATGCATCATGGCATGCTGAAATAACATCACTTGATTACTGCATCGCTTATTGCGGCTTTATTGTTTTTCGTTTTTTATTGTTGTCCTTCACCCTTATGCCACGTGCTTCCAGTGCGTTTTTCAGAGATATCCAGTGTTCGTCTTCCAGAGTGGGCGCTTTGTAGCTGTGAAAACTAAAGTCCTTCAATACCAACATAAGGCTATGTTTGCCGCTCTCTTCGGCATCTAGCTTTGCCTCGCTTATTTCTTTGAGCAGGTAGGTGGTTTTTCGCCAGGGCAGGTTGTGGGTTTTTATGGTCAGCTGGTCATTTGTCAGCTCAAAGTAGTTGAGTACAGTGGAGAACGACAATAGCCACACCACACTAAGCACCGCAAAGAACAAAGACACATTGACCATCACCATGGTAAACAGTAATGCAACAAAAGCAAAAAGCATGGTGCCGCCCCATATAAGCACGCCACTGGTGCAGGTGAGCTGATTGCCCCTGAAGGTATAGCTTGGTGCAAAGTAGGGCGATGTATGTATTATTGACTCCACCGGTGGCTTTTCAGTGGCGGGCAATGGTTCTCCTACTTCTGTAAACGCCGGCTGCTCAGCGGGTGGCTGTGCAGCAGTAGTTTTACCTGCAAGATGGTTTTGCCATAACAAACGCAACGACAGATACATATCAAAAAAGTGGTCGTTTTTATCAAACAGGTGCCGCTTTCTGAACAGCCGCACCTTTCTGCCATTGCTGAGTAACAGCAACAAATAATTGCCGCTAAGCGGATAGCTGTGCACTTCCATTAGTGTAATGTCGCCAAGGGAAATAATGGGGTCGGCAAACGGCACAAGTCCATTACCTTTTATGACCCTAAAGACTATTAGATCGTTGTCTACGCTCAGCGATAGTTGCGACCGGGATGAAAGCTGTGCCAGCGGCAACGGCACAAAGGCAATTACTAACAGGAATATCAATCCGGGTACCACATCCATATCCGGATAAAACTCCAACGAAACCCCAAACAACAGGAACCCGACAAAACAATACACCACATACAGCACTGCCGACGCGATCCATGAGCGGGTATATACGGTATAGGTATTCATATGGCAGATAAAGATACCTAAAAGCAGAGAAATGAAAATCATCAAATCAACCAGCGCAATAAACAATGTTGGTTTTCAAAAATTCACTTTCACTTTCGTATAGTCTCATTACCTTCATAAAACCAATGAACGACAAGACAAATATCAAAGAAGACCTGTTTGCAGAGCGGTATAATAAGCTGAATGAGCGGCAGCGCGACGCGGTAGATACCATTTACGGTGCAGTAATGGTAGTGGCAGGACCGGGTACCGGCAAGACCGAGGTGCTGGCTATGCGCATAGCCAACCTGCTGCGCAGCGAGGCGCAGGTGCAACCGCAGGAGGTACTATGCCTCACCTATACCGATGAGGCTACCAACTCTATGCGCCGCAGACTGGTGCAGATAATGGGTGCTGCAGCACACAAGGTGAACATCCATACATTTCACGGGTTCTGCAACATGGTGATACAGAACAACGCAGAGTACTTCAGCAAGCGCGAAATGCAGCCCATAGATGATCTGGAAAGGGCAGAGCTAATGCACGATATACTGGAGACACTGCCGCAGGGACATTTGCTCAGGCGGCTCAGCGGAGATATATACAACGATACCGGCAAACTGAACCGCCTCTTTGATATGATGAAGCGGGAACACCTGATGCCAATACACGTCTCTACAGCCATAGATACATACATAGCCAGCCTGCCCGAAAACGAAGAATACATTTATAAAAGAAACGGCAAGGGCTATAAAAAAGGCGACCTGAAACAGGCCGCTATAGACGAAGAAACGGCACGCATGGAGCAAACCCGCGCAGCGGCGAAGCTATACGACACCTATCAGCTCAGGATGCAGGAGATGGCACGGTATGACTATAATGACATGATACTGTGGGTGCTCGATGCATTCTCAAAACACGCAGTGTTGCTGCAAAGTTATCAGGAGCGATACCAGTTTATACTGGTCGATGAGTTTCAGGATACCAATGGTTCGCAGAATGAAGTGCTCAACTACCTTACCTCTTACTGGGACAACCCCAACGTGTTTGTGGTAGGTGATGATGATCAGGGTATCTATGAGTTTCAGGGGGCGCGCATACGCAACATCATAGACTTTTATGAGCGACACAAAGAAGACATAAAAGTAATAGTGCTGCCCGAAAACTATCGCTCATCGCAGGCGGTGATAGACAAGGCAATGGCTGCTATAAACAACAACAAACAGCGGCTGATACACCAGCTCAACGAACTGAAGCTGAACAAAAATATAGTAGCTGCTAATGAGCGTTTCAAGGAAGGCAAGGATACAATAGTGCCGGTTATAAAGACCTATCAGAATGTGCTGCATGAAGAAGCAGACCTGGTGCTGCAAATAGAGAAATTGCAAAAGCAGGGTGTGCCATTGCGCGAGGTAGCCGTGCTGTATGCACAACACAAGCAGGCAGATAATATTATAGCACTGCTGGAACGCAAAGGCATACCCTACAATGTAAAGAAACCGGTAAACGTACTTTCAGAAACCCTCATACAGCAGATATTGAATGTGCTGCGCTATCTGGATGCTGAGCGCAAAAAGACATTTGATGGAGAGGAGTGGCTGTTCGAGATAATGCATGCACCGTGCTTTGGCATAGCACCAAACGACATAGCAGAGCTGGCACTATACATGCAGCAAAACAGAAAAGAAAAGGGGCAACTTAAATGGCGGCTCATACTCTCTAACCCGCTGATGATAGAGGCGCTGAACCTGCCCTCTGCCAAGGCTATGCACCGGCTGGGCAAGAATCTGGATGAGTGGGAAAAACAACAACTTGCTTTGCCGCTGCCATTGCTCATAGAAAAGATAGTACACGAAAGTGGTATAGTAGCGCACATGTTGCTCACCCCTACTCATGTATGGGACCTGCAGGTGCTCAATACGTTCTTCGACTTTGTGAAAGAAACACATGCCCGCACGCCGCGTATAAAACCCATGGATTTTATCAGGATAACGGAGCGTATGGACAGCGAAAAAATATCCCTGAAAATGGAGCGGGTAATACAGGCTGAAAATGGGGTGTACTTCTATACCACACACAGTGCCAAGGGCAATGAGTTTGAGTATGTATTCCTGATAGGATGCACAAAGGGTTTTTGGGAAAAGAAACGCGGCCTTGGAGGTGAATATAAAATGCCGGAAACCATTACTGCTACAGCAGATGATGTGGATAGCACTTACAAAGAAGAAGTGGCTAGACGTTTGTTTTATGTGGCGCTCACGCGTGCCAAAAAGCACTTGCAAATATCATGCGCTGTAAACGATAATGCCGGCAAGGGGCTGGAGCCAACAATGTTTATAGACGAGATCAGCAGCCCAGAAGAGCGGGAGCAGGGAGTCGTAGCTACAGAGTCTATAATAGAGCATATAAAGTGGGCATTGCAGCCCGTAGAAGAGGTGAAGATAAGAACAGCTAATGCGGTGGTGGTAGAGCGCATGTTGCAACAACTGACTATGAGTGCTACGCAGCTTACAAAATTCCTGCATTGCCCGCTTACCTTCTATTACGAGACCATACTGAAAGTGCCATCGCAGAAAAATGATGCCTTTGGATTTGGTAGCGCGGTGCACTATGCACTGGAGCGCATGTATCTCGAAATGAAGCTGAATAAAGGCGAGGTCCCCTCAAAGGAGTTTGTGCTGGCAGCATTCAAGAGCGAGCTGTATAGAGAGTCTGGTAGTTTCACGGCACTACAGTTTGAGCGGAGAATGGAGCAGGGAAACACCCTCCTGTCAGAATACTACGACCACTGTGCCGGCAATATGCATAAGAACGTGGAGATAGAATTTAAAGTGCCCAGGTATATGCTGGATGGCGTACCTGTAACCGGCAAAATAGATAAAATTGAGCTGCATGCCGACAGTTGCACCGTAGTGGATTATAAAACAGGCGACCCCGATAACTCGGCCGCAAAAAACCTTGCTGCGCCTAATGAGAAGGAACCGCTGGGCGGCGACTATTGGCGGCAGATGGTGTTTTATAAGTTGTTATTGGAAAACTACGAGGATAGAAACTGGCGGGTTTCCACCGGAAAATTTGAGTATATACAGAAAAGCAAAAAAGGGGAATACAGGCAGTTCATTGTGCCGGTATTACCGCAGGACGAGGAAGTAGTGCGTGCACAACTAAAAGATGCCTACAGCAGAATAATGAACCACGAATACAATAAGGGCTGTGGCAAGGAGGGTTGCAGGTGGTGCGACTTTGCTAAAAGGTACGAGCTCATAAGACCCGATGATGATGTGGACCTGGATGATGAATAGAACTACGTCAGGCTAACATCCGAATACATGCCATTATTCAGTCAATACATTCCCGGTCATCTCCTGTGGCACAGGCACACCCATATAGG
>JAIOYR010000090.1 GCA_021740995.1 Taibaiella sp. | reverse complement strand
GTGGCAGACAGCAGTGTAGTGTTTACCGGTGGCGACGGCACCGGCACAGGTGCGCCTCCTGTGTCCGGAGCTGGAGGCAGAATGATGTGGTACGCGGATAAACTCGCATTCAGGGCGGGCGGTGTAAGCGGAAATGACTGGAACAAAGACAGTGTAGGTCAGTATTCCGCAGCATTCGGGTCATCAAAGGCGAAGGGTTATGGCTCATTTGCGAGCGGTATAGGGAGCAATGCTGAAGGGTACTACTCTACTGCTTTAGGCTATGAGAGTTGGGCATATGGCGACCGTTCGCTTGCAGCTGGAAGCCTGGCTTATGCAGGTGGTGAAGCTAGTATATCGCTTGGCCTAAGCACAATGGCTTCAGGCTATGCGTCCTTCAGTTCCGGGGCAGGGTCATCTGCAACAGCGTTTTTCAGTACAGCAATGGGTTATAATGCCACTGCTTCGGGCTACGCTTCGTACGCTTCGGGGGCCGGTGCCACCGCCAGCAACGCCAATTCGGTTGCAATAGGCCAAAGTGCAGTAGCAAGTGCAACCAACGCCATCTCACTGGGTACACAGACTATAGCCAGTGGAAACTACTCCGCAGCATTTGGCTACCTGACAACAGCCGGTGGGGCGTCTGCCACCACCTTGGGCACCAACACAACAGCAGGCGGAAGTGCATCAACAGCAATGGGAAACGGGTCGGTAGCAAACGGCACAAATGCTACCGCTACCGGACATAATACAGAAGCAAGCGGCAACAACGCCACGGCCATGGGATATTTCACAACAGCAAGCGGCGCGAACTCGACAGCACTTGGCAACAGAGTTTCTACTGCCGGCTATGAAGGGGCCTTTGGTATAGGAGATAACAGCACATCTACCAACGTCAATTCTTCTGCCAATAACCAGATGACTATGCGATTTGCAGGTGGCTATCGTTTATTCAGCGATGCTGCTGCTACAGTGGGTGTTAGCCTTGCTCCAGGCGGCAATAGCTGGGCTACCATCTCAGACGTGCGCAAGAAAGAAAACTTTTCACCCGTTAACGGCGAAGAATTCCTAAGTAAAATTTCAAAATTCAACCTCACAAGCTGGAATTATAAGGGTCAGGACCCTACCCTATTCCGCCACTATGGCCCTATGGCGCAGGATTTTTATGCAGCCTTCGGAAAGGATAATTATGGTACGGTGGGTAATGATACTACGATCAATCAGGCGGACATGGAAGGTGTGAGCTTTGTCGCTATTCAGGCATTGGTGAAGCGGACTGAGGAATTGATGAAGGAGGTGTCTGTTCTGAAAGCTGAAAACAAAAGTGTAATAACCGAAAACTACGAGCTAAAAGCAGCACTGACAGAGCAAAACAAAACTATTTTGTCTCGTATGGAATTGCTGGAAGCAGAGATGCAAAAAAATAAATTTGGTTTGAAATAGCTATGGTGTGTTTGTAATAACAATATTATTCACGTTTAAAAGAATGGAAAATCGGAGATGGAACTTACCGGAAACTCAAGGAAAAAACCATTTAATAACTAAATCATCCAACAGTTCATTTACTTTACAGTTGATAAGGTAATTATATAATTTTATTAGTTGAAAGTGAAATGCTGATGTAGATTAATCTGATTAAAAAGGAATGTGATGTACTGCAAATTTAAATAGTAGAAAATAGTTTAATTTTTATTGCCTGACTTGTTGAGGCAAAAAAAAAATCGTAGTTATGAAAAATATATTTCTCTTTCTCGTTAGTCTATGCGCTACTTATTTGCACGCACAGGTAACTATGAATATAGGCAGCGGAGCACACTTTGTGGTCAGCGGGTCTGCCAATGTCGTCATGGATACAGGCAATTTTGTAAACAATGGTAATTATACCGACAGTACAGGCTTATTCAAAGCAGCAGGAGGCGTTGCCTTTAGCGGCAGTGGCACAACCAGGCTCCATAACTTGAATGTTAGTAATGCACAGACCACGAATGTAACTGCTACTGTTTCGGTGTTTAATACCGCCACACTTACCGGTGGTAATCTTAATGCCAATAACAATCTATATATCCGATCTGACGACAATACTACTGCAAACATGGTAGTAACAGGTGTATTGAACAATACAGTGAGAGGGATAATAGAAAGGGCAACAGTGACAAGCAGCACTGGTTGTACACCTTATACTTCTGACTTAACACTGAACATTTCAGGACCAGCAATGGTTTATCAGTGGCAATCATCTGCCGATAGTGCGACTTGGAGTGATATTGCCGGGGCAACGGCCGCTACATACACCGCTTCGGTTACAGCTACAGCATGGTACAGATGCAATCTTTCAACCAACAACAGTGCATATAGTCAGGCTACGCCCGGCACAAAACTGATATTTGTCGGCTCTTTGCCTGATATTACCGGTGCAAACGATGTATGTGCTGGTTCAGGAATTGTATTAAGTAACTTATTGTCAGGAGGTACCTGGAGCAGTTCCAATCCAAGTACTGCAACTGTAGATGAAACTACGGGTTTTGTGACAGGCATAAGTGCAGGTGTAGTAACGATCAGTTACCATGTGGGGTCTACATGTAATACCACGCACGAAGTCACTGTAAATACAAGTCCCGGCAGTATAAGCGGTACACTATCTGTCTGTATCAGCAATACCACTACATTGAGTTCATCACCATCAGGCGGAACATGGAATAGTGGCAACACGGCAAGGGCTACAGTAGATGCAGGCACAGGTATAGCAACAGGAGTAAGTGCAGGAACCGTTGATATTACCTATACACTTGCAGGTGGATGCCGCAGAAAAGTTACTGTTACCGTTAATGCTACACCAGCATCTATTACAGGTACACTTACATTATGCACCGGTAGTACCTCAACTTTAGGTTCCGCTCCTTCGGGAGGAACCTGGAGCTCAGATGCAACAGGAGTAGCCACTGTAGGTGCGGGTACAGGTATTGTAACAGGCGTTAGCACAGGTACAGCGACCATCAGCTACACAAATGGAAGTTGTGCCCGTTCTACTGTTGTAACAGTCAATGCTGCATCAGGTGCAAATACAGGTATATCATTGATATGTGCCGGACAGGCAGCAACATTGAGTAATACTACCCCAGGTGGTACCTGGAGCAGCAGCGATCCGGCAACTGCGACAGTACATGCAAGCATGGGGCTGGTAACAGGCATCAGTTCCGGATTGGCTAACATTACTTATACTAATTCACCAGGCTGTTTTAGCATTACTGAGGTGACTGTAAATGCAGCTGTTCCTGCTATTACCGGCTCATTAATTGTTTGTCCGGGTCTTACTACAGACCTCGACAATGCAACATCTGGAGGCTCATGGACAAGCAGCAATACTTCGAAAGCCACTGTTGATGCAAGTACAGGTGTAGTTACCGGTGTTAGTGGTGGTACGGTTACAATCAGTTATATTAGCAGTGCTGCTTGTTATACATCTTCTATTCTTACTGTAAATACATCACCCGCAGGTATCACAGGTATAGCAACAGTATGTGAGGGTTTAAACACAACACTTATTTGCAGCCCTAGCGGCGGCACGTGGAGCAGTTCGGGTGCAGCAGCTACAGTAGGTAGTACCGGTATTGTAACAGGTGTAAGTGCAGGAACTACAACGATCAGTTACACTCGTTTGGGTTGCTCATCCACACGAGAGGTTACCGTAAATGTTACACCTACTGCAATAACCGGTTCATTAACTGTATGTATTGGCAGTACTTCACTTCTCGAGTCTACCCCATCCGGCGGTACATGGGCAGTTACTTTTGTATCAAAAGCTACTGTTAATGCTACAACTGGTGTAATTACCGGCGTAAGTGCTGGAACAACTCCTATCACTTATACAGCGTCAGGTGGCTGCGGTGCTTATTCTACTGTTACTGTTAATTCAGTACCTGCAGCAATAGGAGGTACGCTAACAGTATGTATCGGCAGCAACACTACGCTAACATCTGCTACTACCGGTGGCACATGGAGCAGCAGTGATGATGGCATAGCAACCATAGCATCGGGCACAGGTGTGGTAACTGGAATAAATACCGGCACTGCTGTAATTAGTTACGCCAAAAATGGCTGTTCTGTTTCCACAGTAGTTACCGTCAATGCGGCATTGGGTGCAAATACCGGAAGTCCTACCGTATGTATCGGACAGGGTACTGACCTGAATAATGCTACATCCGGCGGCACATGGAGCAGCAGCAATACCGGGATAGCAACTGTAAATTCAAGTACAGGTTTGGTAGCAGGTGTAAGTGCAGGAACTGTAAATATCTCTTACAGAATAAGCGCAGGATGTTATAGCATAACTGTAGTAACAGTGAATACAGCACTTAGCAGTATAACAGGCACAGCAAGTGTATGCCCGGGTGCTACCACTACACTATCTCACCCTGATGCTGGTGGCGTATGGAGTAGCAGCAACATAGTAAGGGCAACAGTCGGAGCGGGTACAGGTGTAGTAAGCGGAGTAGCTGCAGGTATTGTAACAATTTCCTATACAGTTGGTGGGTGCTTTAAAACTATAATAGTAACTGTCAACGCGTCGCCGACTGCAATAACCGGAACTGCATCTATGTGTGAGGGAGCCACAGCGACACTCTCTTGCGGACCAACCAGTGGCGCATGGAGCAGTAGTGCCACGGGCACTGCAACTGTGTCTGGCACTGGTGTAGTTACTGGTATAGCTGCCGGCACTGCCACAATAAGCTATATTCGTCTGGGATGTTCATCAACAAGAGTAGTTACGGTTACAGCAACACCAAGCAGCTTAACTGGTACATTAACTACTTGTATTGGTAACACTACTACTCTTGCTTCATCACCTGCTGGTGGCACATGGACGAGTAGTACTATTTCAAAAGCAACAGTAGGAGCTGGAACTGGAATAGTAACAGGTGTGAGTGCCGGCACAGCTACAATCACCTATGCAATGTCGGCTACATGCCGGTCAACTGCAGTTGTTACAGTTATAGCTACACCAGGTACTATAACAGGAATACTTACAGTTTGTGCAAGTTGTAACACTACCTTGAGTTCTGCTACACCGGGTGGTACCTGGAGCAGCTCTAATACTGCTGCTGCAACTATTAATAGCGCCACCGGTGTAGTATCAGGTGTAGGTGTAGGTACCACAACAATTAGTTATGCGGTTAGTGGTTGCGTCCGTACCGCTGTAGTCACTGTTAATCCTTCTATTACCGCGTCCTTCGGAACTCCTGTAGTTTGCGTTGGTCAAACCAATTCAACGTTGGGAAATCCTACTCCAGGCGGCACATGGAGCAGCAGCAACACTTCTCTTGCTACTATAAATGCCTCAACAGGTGTTTTGACTGGTGTGGGGATAGGAAATCCTAATATTACCTACACAACTTCGCCTGGGGTGTATACTATATCTGTGGCCACAGTAAATGCCGCTGTTGCCTCTATCACCGGCACTGCAGCGATATGCCCGGGTGCAACGGTAGCTCTGTCAAACGCTAGTCCCGGTGGTACCTGGAGCAGCACGATTACAGCCAGAGCAACAGTAGATGCGGGTACAGGTTTGGTAACAGGCGTTGCAGCAGGGACCACTACAATTTCTTATACAATAAATGTAGGCTGCTATAAAACTACTACTCAGACAATAAATGCTAACCCAAATATGACCGGCGCAGCTAGTGTAGTAAACGGATCTTCTACTACATTTGGCGGAAGTCCCGGAGGTGGTACCTGGAGCAGTGCAAACAGTGCAATTGCTTCAGTGTCCGTTGCCGGCCTTGTTACCGGCAACAGTGTAGCGGCAACTACTATTACTTACACTCTTGGTACCGGTTGTTTTTCTACCCGTGGTATCAATGTGCTCGCCGCAAGACCTGGCAGTCCGGTGACGAATAACCCTGAACTTGCTGGTGTTTTAAAAGTATTCCCGAATCCTACATCAGGAAATCTCACGATAGAAGCGCCTACGACCGGTTCTTTTACTGTGTATACAATTGATGGAAAAGAAGTAGCACAGTATCAGGTTAATACTGCTTCTGTTACTGTGTCATTACCTCAGCATCTTGCAGCAGGTATATACATGTGCCGATTCTTTGGTAAAGACGGGACATCAGCAATTGTAAGACTGGTTTTTGAGCCGTAGTATTTTTCGGGTGTAAATTGGAAATAATGTAAATGAGCTCCGTGATTTATCCGGGGCTCATTTTTTTGTGCATTGTCAACGTTCTGCCGGTTTGCTAATTTTGCAAATAAATATTCCAGCGATAAAATGGCATACAAACATAAAACATGGCAGGAAAAATTGCACTCAGTAAATAAATTTTCAGTTAAGAAAATAGCTAAAAAATTTGCAGACATACCCGAAGGTGCAACGATGCTCATTGCTACGCCCGAAATTGTAGACGCATATATTCGTGATCTGTTGCCGGGCACACAGACATCGTTACAGCAAATGCGTAAAGATCTTGCAGCAACTTATCATGCTGATTATGCTTGTCCGGTAACCTGCGGTATTTTTCTGAGGATAGTGGCAGAAGCCGCTTACGAAGCGTATGCCGGAGGTACTGCAATAGCACAAACAACACCTTTCTGGCGTATAATAGACAGAAAAACACCCATAACTAAAAAGCTGACATTTGGTTTAGATTTTGTTAAAAACATGAGAGAAAAAGAGGGTTTAGATTTTTAAAATCACTAGCTTTCTAGCTGATTATATTCCTTCATAATCTGCATGCCGGCCGATGTGCCAATTCTATTTGCTCCTGCTTTTATTAAGTCCAGCGCAAATTCACAGGTACGGATCCCCCCGGAAGCTTTAATTCGAATTCGTTCAGGTAAATGTTGACGCATGAGAGATACTGCGTGTACGGAAGCTCCAGCGTTTGCAAATCCTGTAGATGTTTTCATGAACCCAATATTATAGTTGCTATAAAGCTTGCAACAATCAATAAGCTCAGCATCTGTCAATATGCCGCTTTCTACAATTACTTTAATTATTTTTCGACTGTTGTATACTGCTTTGCAGCAGGCTTCTATTTCATTTTCCAAGTGTTGCCAGTCGCCGCTTTTTAACGCGCAAAGGTCAATAACCATATCTGCTTCGTCTGCACCGGAGTCTAGGGATTCCTCTATTTCACGTACTTTTATACTTGTTGTATTATATCCCATTGGAAAACCAATAACGGTTGCGAGCTTCACATTGGAAGTACGCAACAGTTTTTTAGCCCCTACAACAAATCTTGGAGGTACACACACCGCAGCAAAACGAGCAACCGATGCCTCGACACACAATTTATCTATATCAGACGCAGTTGTTGTTTGCGATAATACAGTATGGTCTATATAAGACGCGAGATTTAATTCCATACCGCTATTTTTAAATAATGACCATACTAATATAATATTCAGATATCTGCAGAAATGCGCCAGACAAAACATTGATCAATTATCAATATCATATAACAGCTAGTTCATACCACCGTTTCTGATAATTTCCTGAGCAAATTCGCTTGTTTTCAACAGAGTTGCATCATGCATCAGGTTGAAGAAATCGATAGTTACTCTTTTTCTCTTAATAGTTGTGGCCAGTGCAGATTCTATCAATTCAGCAGCTTCGTTCCAGCCCATGTATTCCAGCATCATCACGCCACTAAGCAATAGCGACGAAGGATTCATAGTGTTGGTATTGGCGAAGCGTGGTGCAGTGCCATGTGTAGCTTCAAACACGGCATGTCCCGTATTGTAGTTAATGTTCGCACCCGGAGAGATTCCAATGCCACCTACCGCGGCGGCAGCAGAATCAGATATGTAATCACCGTTAAGATTCAATGTGGCAATGACAGAATAGTCTTGTGGAGCCAGCAATAGCTGTTGTAAAAAGTTATCTGCAATTACATCATTTATTATTAGTTTGCCTAGTGCCTGCTCTTTTTTTAGTCGTTCGTTAGCGGCATCTTCACCCTGGGTTTTTCTGGCTTTCTCCCACTGACCCCAGGTATAAACTTTGTCTCCAAATTCGCGCTCAGCAAGCTCATAGCCCCACATTTTAAAGCCACCTTCAGTGAACTTCATAATGTTTCCTTTGTGCACTATAGTTACCGAGGGACGCTTGTTGTCCAACGCAAACTTTATGGCTGCTCTTACCAGTCTTTCTGATCCTTCCTTTGATACTGGTTTGATACCAAATGCTGAAGACTCCGGGAAACGAACCTTTTTACCTGCTCCTAATTCATCAGTGAGAAACGTCATAAGTTTTGCAGCCTCCGGGCTTCCGGCACTAAACTCTATACCTGCATATATATCTTCAGTATTCTCTCTGAATATAGTCATGTTCACATTTTCAGGGTGTACAACCGGGGAAGGGACACCTTTATACCACTTTACTGGACGCAAACACACATACAAATCCAACTCTTGACGCATTGCGACGTTTAGCGACCGAATGCCACCACCTACCGGTGTAGTAAGCGGACCTTTTATAGATACCAGATACTCTCTGGCAATATCAAGTGTTTCTGCTGGCAACCACTCGCCTGTTTTGTTAAACGCCTTTTCTCCCGCCAGTATTTCTTTCCATTCTATTTTGCGTTTTCCACTATATGCGTGTGCTACAGCAGCATCAAGTACCATTTTACTGGCACTCCATACATCCGGACCTATACCATCGCCCTCTATAAATGGTATAATTGGGTTTTCAGGTACATTCAGAAGACCATTTGCCCCCATTGTTATTTTCTGTGGTGTCATAGTTGTTTTTTTTTCGCCGTGCGAAGGTAATTGTTCCTTATGATGCGTACAAAACAAAAGGCGGGAAAAATCCCGCCTTTGAATATCATCATTAAAGAAAAAAACATTTTTAGCAATAAGTCTCAAAAGCCTGAATCAGATTTGCTGCTATCATCTGTGCTGAGCGACCCTCTATGTTGTGACGTTCTATCATGTGCACTACCTTGCCATCTTTCAGCAAGGCAATTGCGGGTGATGATGGAGGATAAGGCAACAAATAATTACGCGCTTGCTTTACCGCATCCGTATCAAAACCTGCGAAGCTGGTAGTGAGACGGTCTGGTACTTTTGCCGAATTTTTCACAGCCATTATTACACCTGGTCTGGCTGTTCCTGCAGAGCATCCGCAAACACTATTGATCATCAGCAGTGTAGTGCCATCCTGCTTTAAATTATTATCTACGTCTGTTGGTGTGAGTAATTCTGTAAAACCCTGACTGGTAAGTTCAGTCTTCATTGGTATTACTATCTGTTCTGGATACATAGCTGTTTAGTATTTTATTTACGTCAAAGTTAAGACAAGAAAACTTTGTAAATCAAATCTGGCAATAAGTAAAAAGTATCGCTTGGAATTTGCGAATTTTCAGATTGCCTTGTATTGTAAAATGACAATATTCTTCAGACAAATATCGGGATAATAAAAAGTTGTTTTTGCAACAAATAGCGACGAACCTTTTTATGAAAAGCTTTTATAATGAAAAAGAAAATCAGGCAGGCCCTTTATCTTAGCCCTTGGCCGAAGAACTTGCAGTTATAGGATGTTGTATCTCTTTCTACACGATAGGTAAGCCACAGCGAATCATTGCTCATGCGGCCAGTGCCAATGTAAGTAAGTGTATTATTGCTACCCTGAAAAGTAAATGAATCTACACCCAACATGGTACAAACAGCACTATCGTCCATATCATTGAGTATATTTTTCATTGTCATCTCTATAGGGTCAGTTAGCATCGCCCTAAAATAAATGGGGTAAGATGCATAGAAATCAGAATCACTGGCTGAATAAGTACAAGTATCTCTGCCATTGAATGTTTTAATAAACTTATCACGGCTAAGGACTTCACAACGATCTCCCTCAAAACCTACAGGGCAAACACAACGACCACCATCGCAGGCGCCAAGGTTCTTACAAATTACACTTTCGCATGGATCTTTTTTACATGCAGTGTAGGTAATTGCAGAAAATATGGCAATGGTAAGGAGGGCGGTCAGCAGTATATTACGTATTGGCATTTGTATTTGAATTTGAGAACGCTAAAATATTAAATCTTTGCTCAAAGATAAGCAAAGATGCCAAAAATATCTGCATAAGATTGCTTTCTGTTATCAGTATTTGTTCTAATAATGCTATTGTGCAACCCAAAGTTTATTTTTATGTTTGCAACCAAAAGGTTTCATATTATGAGAAGAGATGTATTTCAAGCTATTGCGGACCCCACGAGAAGGGAGATTCTGAATATGATTGCCTACAAACCACTTAATGTGAACGCTGTAGCAGAAAATTTTGAAGTTAGCCGTACCGCTATCTATAAACACATGAAAATACTTATAGAATGCGGGTTGGTGGATGTGAAACAGCAAGGTCGCGAAAGATTTTGTGAAGCAAAATTAGAAGGACTCAGCGAGGTATCTGAGTGGGTAGAACAATATCGTATATTATGGACCTCAAAACTGGATGCATTGGAGAATTATCTGAAAATTATACAGACAAAAAACAACAAACAAAATAAGATACAAAAAAAACAAGCGCCTAAAATATCACCTATTAAATGAACCACGAAGTAAACACGAGACTTACATATAAACGATACATTGATCTCATTAGATCTGCACTTCGGGGAGATGAGTACGACTATACTACAATAAACCTGCGTAAGGCGGTTTTGCTGCTGGCTATTCCCATGGTGTTGGAGCTGGCATTAGAATCTGTTTTTGCTGTTGTGGATATATTTTTTGTCAATAAACTGGGCGTTCATGCTGTTTCAATTGTTGGGCTTACAGAGTCTGTAATTACTATTGTCTACTCGGTAGGCATAGGGCTAAGTGCCGCTGCAACTGCAATGGTGGCAAGAAGGGTTGGGGAAAAGAACAATGAAGGCGCAGCAAATGCAGGAGCACAAGCAATATTGCTGGCTATAATAGCTTCTATTGTTTTGGGGGTGCCCGGTTATCTTTTTGCCGGCGAGATACTTAAGATCATGGGCGCAGAACCCGCTGCTATAGCCGATGGCATTACTTATGCCCGAATCATGCTGGGTGGCAATGTAGCCATTGTACTTTTATTTCTAATCAACGGCATTTTTCGTGGTGCGGGCAATGCATCTATAGCGATGAAAAGCCTTTGGATAGGAAACATTTTCAATATTCTGCTCGATCCGATTCTAATATTTGGATTCGCCTTTATTCCTGCATTGGGCATAAAAGGAGCGGCAATAGCTACCACTACAGGCAGAAGTATTGGTGTGATATACCAGTTATACCACTTGTGGAGATCTACCGGATTGTTGCGAATTAAAATGCATCATTTCAAGCCTCAGTGGCAAATACTGAAAGGGCTGGTAGCAATAGCAGCACCTGCAACTTTCCAATTTATTATCGCGTCGGCCAGTTGGATTTTTCTTGCAGCAATGATAGCCGAATATGGTAGTGCAGCATCTGCCGGATACCAGACAGCAATACGCCTTATTGTATTTTTCATTCTACCGGCATGGGGAATGAGTAATGCAGCAGCAACGTTGGTTGGTCAGAATTTGGGCGCTCAACTGCCCGAAAGGGCGGAACAAAGTGTGCGAATAACTACAAAGTATAACGTTATTTTCATGGCATTTGTTACCCTTATTTTTCTTCTATTCGCCTACCCTATTGTGGGCTTTTTTATACCCGAAAGCGAAATCCAGCAGTTAAAATATGCTGCCATGTCGCTACAGATAATTAGTTCAGGATATATATTTTATGGAATTAGCATGGTTATTACCCAGGCTTTCAACGGCGCTGGTGATACCCGCACTCCATCATTCGTCTACTTTTTAGGTTTTTGGGTGTTTCAGGTTCCTTTTGCATATCTACTGCACAAATACACGTCTATGGGTATAACCGGGATTTTTATAGCAGTACCGGTCGCAGAGACATTAATGGCAATAGTTGTCTACTTTCTTTTCCGAACAGGTAAGTGGAAGACAGTAAAAGTATAGTGATAAGCAGAAATATTTATAACATTGCTACACCTCCACCTTGAGAAAAGGCCGAGCAGGAGCTAGACTCAAATCTTCTTTGCTAACACCAGGCAGGTACCACCAAATGGGATACTCTTTAGGGCATTTACCCGCTTTAGTTCCCAATCCCATATTTTGTCAAAAGTATGGTTCTCCTTTGCATGGGTGTTTGTTTCATCTTCGATAATAGATGATTCTTTAAGTAAACCCAGTTTGCTAGGGATAGCTCGCATTAGAAACATAGGCAATGGTAATGGTGTGAAAATGTAACTGGAAAACAGCACCCCAAAACCAGCTGTTTTTAATTTGCTTTCGAGTGAGCCTAAAGTATACCGGTGAAAATGACCGCCATAGGTATCATATATGGACCATAGTAACTTGTAAGCAGGAACCGTAACACAAAGCAAACCGTCTTTTTGCAGGTAACTGTTGAGTGATTTCAGAAATGCAACATCATCTTCGAGATGCTCTACTACATCAAAAACGCCTATGCCTGCCATGGAGTTTTTTTCAAAGCCGGCTTCTTCAATTGTTGAGCAAATGATATTTTTTATACCTCTTTTTTGAGCATTTTTGCAACCACCCTCTCCGGGCTCTATTACTACAGACTCTATTCCGTTATTCTGCATACCCATAGTTACATAACCATTTCCTCCTCCTACATCATAAAACGCACCCTTGGGAGGATACTGTTTTAGCAGTGATACTATGCAGTTATTTCTGTGTTTGAACCAAAAACTTTTATTTTCTATCTGGTACGACACGTCATTACCATTATCGGGATAAGATATGGCAACATTTTTCTTTGAATACCAGATGCCGTTTTTATCAATCAGGCCATTGGCTGTAAAATCAATATTCATGTTTAAATCTATTGAAACAGGTATATAAACACACCTTGGTATGGCCTCAAAAGTAACCAAAAATCTCAATACTAAAATATAGATAAATACGGGAACAACCCGGCATACAATTGCAAAAAACAAGGGGCTGTCTCAAAAGTAAGATTTTGAGACAGCCCCTTTTTTTGTGTGGATCTTTTTGGGAAAGGTTCTATTAGCTTCCGTGGAGTCTACCAATGCATGTAAGTTAGATAAACCGACCTTTAGGCTGCTTTTTTCCT
>JAIOYR010000089.1 GCA_021740995.1 Taibaiella sp. | reverse complement strand
CAACGTATTACCTGAGCAAGTAGTGTCGCCTGTTACAAAAGAAATGCTTACTGCTGGCATCACAAGTGGGTTTATTGATACAGTTGCAACTCCGGTCATGTTGCTCTGACATCCCGAAAGGATATTTTCAGCAATAACAGTATAGATCCCGGGCATGGGTATTGCACCAAAACCCATAGCTCCACCAATGCCAGTTATGGTACTAATAGTTGTTCCGCTATTTATCAAACGATACCTTGTGCCTGTTTCAGTCGTTCCAATTCCAATGTTTACTCCTGGGCTGCCTGCACAATAGCTGCCACCACCTGTGACAGGGTATACCAATGGAAGCGGATTTACTCTAACTGAGTCTGACGAATAGCAACCTGTAGGTAAAGTGTAGGATATTATAGTTGTTCCAAGTGTGATTGCTGAAACTAAACCGGAAGGGTCTATTATGGCCACACTCATATTGCTGCTGCTCCATACGCCACCCGATACTGTATTGCCTAATGTGGTAGTTGAGCCTAGGCAAGCATTTAGGTTGCCTGATACGGGTGAAGGAGTCGTATTTACTGTCATCACACCACTTGTGAAACAACCGGTAGGCAATGTGTAGGTAATAGAGGCAGTACCTACTGCCGCGCCTGTAACTACACCTGAAAGGTAACTGACTGGTGCAACTGCTGTATTGCTGCTTATCCATACGCCACCGGGAGTAGCACTTGATAAGACATGCAATCTGCCTCTGCAAACTGTGTAGGTACCTGCAAACGGAGCAGGAGCAGGATTTATAGAAACAACTATTGTTCTAATACAACCGGTAGGTATGGTATAGGTTATTTGTGCTGATCCGCTTGTAATTCCGTTTACTAATCCGGCTGCATTTATGGTCGCTATGGCACTATTACTGCTCGACCATGTTCCTCCAGACAAAGAATTGCTTACAGTAACTGATGTTCCGGCACAAAACTGGGTTGTGCCGGTAATTGATGGTGGATTAGGATTCAATGTAACTGTGGCAGTTACTATACAACCGGTACCCAGTGTATAGCTAATGTTTGCAGTGCCAACAGATACTGCCGAAACCAATCCTGTAATTGTATTTACTGTTGCTCTGGATAGATTACTGCTGTTCCAGGTTCCACCTGTAGATGTATTGCTCAAAGTGCTTGTTGTACCAAGGCATATTTGCATAGTGCCGGTAATGGGAGCTGGAAGTGAGTTTACAGTTGCCAGGGCTGTAGCTATACATCCTGTGGGCAAAGTATAGGTAATGCGTGATGTACCAACGGCTACTCCGGTTATTACTCCTGTAAGACTGCCTGCACTTGTGTTAGCATTGCTTGTAGACCACGTGCCACCTGCAGTAGATGAATTTAATGTAGTGGTATAGCCAATGCAAACACCCAAACTACCTGCAACCGGAGCGGGAAGGGAATTAACTGTGATGGTTTTTGAATTAAAACAACCTGTTGAAAGTGTATATGTTATACCGGCAGTGCCTGAGGAAACACCTGTCACCAATCCAGTGAACGGGGCTATTGATGCTGATGCACTACTACTGGTCCAGCTACCTCCTGTTACTGTATTACCTAGTGCTGTAGTTGATCCTTCGCACACCTGGTCAGAACCGGAAATAGTGGTAGGTGTAACATTGACGGTTATAGCTTTTGTAGCATAGCATCCTGTAGGTAAAGTATATGAAACGATAGATGAACCTTCCGTTATACCTGTTAGAAATCCGGTGGTAGCTATTATAGATGCATTTGCATTTCCTGTACTCCAGTTGCCTCCAGTAGTTGCTGATGCATAAGTAGTCGTAGATCCCTGACAGATAGCATTAACGCCTGTTACTAATGAAGGCAGCTGATTTACAGTTACAATTTCAGATGTATTGCATCCCCCCGGAAGAATATAGGAGATATTTGTTGTTCCTGCTGTTACTCCCCCAACTATACCTGATAGCAGACCCACCGTTGCATTGGTGTTAGTGCTGCTCCATGTACCACCGGAAACCGGGTTGCCAAGAGTAGTGAATGCAGCTTCACAAACAGATAATGTACCTGTTATAGCTCCCGGAGAAGGATTTACTGTCAATATCACAGAAGCCATACAACCTGTAGTAAGGGAATAAGTAATTATACTTGTGCCGGCAGTATTGCCTGTAGCTACACCAGTAGTTGGTACTATTGTTGCATTGGCATTGCTGCTGCTCCATGTGCCACCAGCAATTGTGTTGCTAAATAGGGTAGTGGCACTTTCACAGACAACCGCCGTTCCAGTTATTGCAGCCGGACTAGCATTGACAGTTACAATATTTACAGTAAAACAACCAGTGGGGAGAATATAGGAAACTACAGAGGTACCTGCTGTTACACCAGTAAGTATCCCTGAAGATGCACCAATACTTGCATTGCTATTGCTGGTGCTCCATGTGCCACTCGTTGTTGTTGAGCTCAGGGTAGTAGTTGCTGTTTCACATACGTTCATACTGCCGCTGATAGCAGCTGGTGTAGTGTTAACTGTAAATGTTGTTGAGGTTACGCAGCCACCAGCTAGTGAGTATGTGATATTCGAAGTGCCTGCTGTATTTCCGCTTACAATTCCACTTGCTGCATCAATCGTAGCATTTGTATTGCTGCTACTCCATGTGCCGCCCGAAATTGTATTTGTAAGTGTTGTGTTTGCTCCTTCGCACACAACCGCAGTGCCAGTTATCGGAGCTGGTGTAGCAAACACCGTAACAGTTGTAGTTGCATAACATCCAGATGGCAAAATGTAAGAGATTGTCGCGGTGCCGGATGTCACACCGGTCACTACGCCTGATGATGCATCAACACTTGCATTAGCATGACTGCTGCTCCATGTGCCACCTGTTGTAGTTGTGCTCAATGATGTAGTTGCTGTTTCACATACATTCATTATGCCCGTTATTGTTGCGGGCGATGGGTTTACAGTTGTAGTTACATTTGCAGTGCTTATGCAGCTTGCATTATCTGCTGTTGCTGTGTAGCTGCCTGTTGCCACTGCGGCCGGGTTGAAATATACACTTGTCGAAGGTGTGCCGGTATAAGCAATTGTAGCGGCTGCATCTGTATACAAGTCTGTTGTTGGCGACCATGTAACAGCTGCCTGGTAAGCATAAATGAGTGTAATCGACCATTGGGCAGACGGCATTACAATATTGGTAAATCCAGTATTGTTGAAAATAGACATAGCCCATGTGCCATTTGGAATGCTGAATAAGTCACTCCACAAATTTGTATTGGAAACAAATGGAGCAACTCCTACAGATGTTACTGCATCAGCACGCCAGGTACCTGTATAGGTTCCCGAACCGGTAGCTAATGACACAGAACTTGCCGAACTTAAATTTGTATTGGAAAACAATGTAGTTACAGTAGATGTATGTGTCCCCCTCTGGTTGATGAGGTTCAATACATTGTTGTTTGGTGCTTTTATATTGATAACATAATCATCCTGATATTGCGACCCGAAATTGATAATGTTTACAGATGCACCGGTGATAACAGCTCCTGCCGGTACTCCAGCCATAGTAATTGCATTCGAAATTGTACCAAATGCAGCAATGCTACCCGGAATTGTAATTGTACCTGAATTAACAGTTGTAGGCCCTATCAGTCCTCCATTTGCAGTGAGCAACTGGGCAGCTCCACCCTGACATGCAGATAAAGATGAGGGTGTAATACTCAAGGCACTGGGGTTTAAGTTATAATTTACTGTTGCTGTTGTACTTGCAGAACAGCCCGCTGCGCTCGTGCCTGTAATAGTATAAGTGGTATTAATTACAGGATTGGCAGTAACCGTAGCTCCCGTTGTAGCAGATAATCCAGTAGCTGGAGTCCAAATATAAGTGCTGGCTCCAGTAGCTGTAATACTTAGACCGCTTCCGCCGGAGCATACATTGCCGCCCGGTGCAGCTACAACTGGTATCGGGTTAATTGTCACAGTACCCATAGCAGAAAGGTTGGACATTGTAGATGCGGAACATGAAGTAGTGCACCAGTAATAAGTGGTACTGGTCAACGAAGGAGTAGTATATGTTGAAGATGTTGCACCTGGAATATCAGTTCCTGGGGGGGTGGCTGTAGCCGAAGATGACCATTGGTAGCTAATTCCGCCTCCGCTCGTACCACCACTTAATGTAAGGGTAGTACTTCCGCTTCCGCAAAAACTCGCCACGCCGGGTACCGCCGTTCCTGCCGCTGGCATTCCGCTACATGTGCCGGAGGAAACGTTTAGTAAAGCACCTGTTGATGTAGTACTGCCGCTACAATTTGTAACTACGCAACGGTAGCCATAGCCATCCCAACTGGCAGGAACTCCTGACAATGTAAGTGTATTAGATGTCGCAGATGACGTTGTAGTAAAACCTGCATAAGTGCCTGTGGGATCCAGAGTAGCACTCGAGATATTTACCCATGTGCCACCCACCAATCCTGAAGTGTTGCGCTGCCACTGATAAGTTGCTGCATCTGACACGCCACTTACGGAAAATGCAGTGCCTGACCCTGATGGAATGGATACACTCACCGGTGAACTAACCACTGCAGGTGCAGGGTATGAGGTTACAGTACCTGAAACTGACAGGCCGGAACTAAAAACATACCAGGTGCCGGAAGACCCGGTTCCACCCCAGTTTATGATACGGAATCTTATCGTGGTTCCGCAGGGAACGTTTTGCAAGGCCGCTATACCCGACAAACTAACAGAGGGTAGAGAAGATCCAGACGACGAAGAACTACTGTAACTGAGCGTCGAAATATCCGTATAGCTGGTGCCACCGTCTAGGGAGTATTGCAATTTTCCATTACTTGCTCCGGTTCCTGATCTCCTATAGAACAATTGAAAGCTGGAAAGACTTACCATGAAACCCGAATTGGCTGTTATTCTGAAAGTGATTGAATCTCCAATGGAAATGCCGGCAGCTTCACTTGCTCCCTGCCAGTCCGTCCCGCCCCAGGCATTACCAGCTGCTGTACCTCCTAGAGATACACCGCTACCTCTTGTCAATCCTACAACGGTTACATTGGCTGCAGTTGTGGTAGCAGCAAAGGGCGATGGACCATAACCCGACAATCCTGCAGGGTTCCAGGCAGCTATCTGTGCATTTGTATTCAGGCAACAGATTAGTGCTGTAAATAAAAAAAGCGATAATATCTTTTTCATAGAACGCATGAATTATTGATGTGATTTATTGTTAGTACATGTAGAAGGCAAGCAGGAAAGATCTTTTTGTACCTTACAGTAAGCAAAATTCGAGAAGAAATATTGTCTCGTCTGCTTGCTGAGGTTAAGTCTGTATAAATTTATTGTTATGGAAAGTTGGAATTAAGAAAAAATGGTCGCCTATTTAGATACGGATTCTACCAGGTAAACCACCACCGGAAAGTGATCACTATAGCCATTATCCCACCTTTGGCTAATAGTGTAAGAGCGGTGTGGTAATCCTTTATCGTCACCTATTTTATTCTTTAGAAATTCTTTATTAAAGATCTGAGAACTGTAGTACTTCCATTTGTCATTTTTATTTTCTACAAATCCTTTTGATAAGATTATTTGGTCTATTAGATGCCATATGCCTCTGAAACTCTCCGTACCCAGTCCGTTTTTATAGGGTTTTATCCAGGGATTGTACAGGTCTTTATTACTTAATTCCTTTTTATCACTTTTGCATCCCAGTACATCTAATACTGCTTCGCTTGTTGGGTCATCATTCAGATCTCCCATTACTAGTATTTTAGCATCAACGTTAACAGATAGAATCGAGTCTATGATTTTTCTGTTCACCTGCGCTGCCAGCTTTCTGCCTGGTGCAGATGCAGCCTCTCCACCACTTTTTGATGGCCAGTGATTCACCAACACGTGTACTGTATCGCCTGCAAGCACACCACATACATAGAGTATATCTCGTGTAGGTCTTTTTTGTCCCAGAGATTCCAGCGGCACACGTAGAGGTCTGGAGTTAATCACGGTAAAATATTTTGGGTTATACAGCATGGCTGTGCTTATGCCCCTTTCGTCCGGTGTATAAAACCACTCGTATTTGTAATGTCTGCTACTTATTTCTGGTTGAGCTACCAGGTCTTTTAAAACATTGTCATTTTCCAGCTCTGCCAATCCTATTATTGCTGGTCCATCCGGTGTCATATCAGTACCCATTTGTGCAAATACTGAAGCTATATTGTGGAGCTTCTGATGGTATACTTCTGCGGTGTTATGGTATGGTCCATCCGGTGTAAAATCTTCGTCCTTTTTATTTGGGTCATCTAATGTGTCAAAGAAATTCTCAACATTATAAAACCCTATTGCTACAACCTTTACTTGTTTTTGGCTAAAGGCATTTATACAGAATATTAATGATAAAACAACTAACAGTATTACTCTATTCACGATAACCGATTTTCGGCAAAGGAATTAAATCACTTCCATTAATCGCTGCACAAAACAATTATGTAACCTAAATTTTATTTTCAGATAACGATTAGATAACCATCTCAAAATCCGCTTCAGGATTGATATTCATAGTTTTGCACACTGTTTCTGGACGTCATAATCATACATCTGCTCAATATGCTGCGAAAGGTTTACGTGTACATAGGCTTGCTTTCATTTCTTTCAGTAACTGTTCTAGGTCAGGAGACTAATAGTGATACTGTTATTATCTCCAATAATGACATTCCTGTAATTACTATCGACGATAATGTCCTCAATCAGGATGATGATGTATCTACATCTTCATCCCAAAATGCTTCCGGAATGTCCTTTGCCAGTGATGATCCGTTTTTGTTCACAGCTGGTTTTACACTTGGTCAGTATAAGTTCAGATCGAGAGGGGTAAACAACATGGAGTTACAGATAAACGGTATTCAAATTCAGGATTTGGAGCGTGGTTTTGCATCCTTTGGCTCATTGGGCGGGTTAAATGATGTCATGCGTAGCCGCAAGACTACTTACGGTCTGAGCCCATCAGAATATGCGTACGGTAATACTAATGGTACAAACTACATAGACGCCAGTGCTGCCAGTCAGCGCAAAGGAACGAATATAAGTTTCAACCAGACAAACAGAAGTTACCGCAGCCGCGTCATGGTCACGCACAACAGCGGTATTGATAAGAAAGGGTGGGCTTATTCACTTTCTGCATCACGCCGCTGGGCAAATGAAGGCTATGTTGCAGGTACTTTTTACGATGGTTATTCGCTATATGGCTCTGTAAGCAAAATTATAAAAAACAGTCAGTTCAATTTTACTGCATTCGCTGCTCCTACTACTCGTGGACAAGCTATATATGCTGCTATAGACGAGGTTTATCAATTGTCGAATGACAATCAATATAATGGTGCATGGGGTTATCAGAATGGTGTAAAACGTAATTCACGAGTAGTAAAGGTTTTTCAGCCGGTTTTAATTGCAAACCATACCTGGAAACCATCCGACCGCACCCGCTTGAATACAGCCATAGGCTATGAATTCGGCAAGTATAATAATTCATCTATCGATTTTTACAATGCGTACAATCCAGACCCAAGTTATTATCGCAATTTACCTAGTTATTACCTGAATCCACCCGACCCCAATCCTGCTATCGCTAACGCTATCAGGTCTGAGATTCTTAGTAATCCAAACTTGTTGCAGCTCGACTGGCATGGTATGTACAATGCCAACAATTCAAATGTGGAAACAATCAAGAATGTAAATGGAATCGCCGGAAACGATGTTACAGGAAAAAGGTCGCTTTATGTTTTAAGCAATCGGGTTGATGATATGAAAAAATACAGCTTCAATACTAATATTGAACATGAGGTAAATGAACACATTGGATTAAACGGTGGTGTTAAATTTGTAGCACAGCAAGACAGGTATTACAAACAGCTTATAGACCTGATGGGAGGTGATTTCTTTTTGAATTACAATCAGTTTGCAAACCAGCAGAATGTACCTAATCCTGCATTTAGCCAAAACGATATTAATAATCCAAATCAGCTGATTAAAAAGGATGATGTATATGGATATGACTACAAGTTGAATATTAACAAGTTTGATGCGTGGGGGCAGGTAGCGTTCGATTATGACAGAATAGATTTCTTCTTTGCTGCTAATCTGGGTTATACTTCTTTCAACAGAGAAGGTTTTATGAAAAACGGTCTTTTCCCTGATAATTCCTTTGGCAAAAGTACATCACACGATTTCATGACACATAAAACAAAAGGAGGCTTTACAGTGAAAATTGATTCACGTAATCACCTTTATGCGAACGTTGACTATACTACCGAAGCACCTGCAGTAATCAATACCTATATATCTGTTCGTACCAGAGATTTTACAATTAAAGATCCTGTAGTGTTGAAGGCAAAAACTATGGAGTGTGGTTATGTATTTAAATCAGACAAGGTATTTGTTAGAGCTACCGGCTATATAACAGATGTAACTGATGCAGTAGTGAATATGCAGTTTTTCAATGACGATCCATCGGTTGTATCTTTTGTCAACTATATACTTAGTGATGTAAGTGCACGTAATATCGGTACTGAGTTTTCAGGTAGCCTCAAGCTCGATGACAAATGGAGCCTTACAGGTCTTGCCGCTATAGGACAAACATTTTATACAAACCGTCCGTCTGTTAATTTTTATCAGGATAACCAACCTGATCAGACCTCTGTAGAACGTAAGGTATATATCAAGAACTATTACCTCCCTGTTGGTCCTCAGAGTGTTTACTCATTTGCTATCAATTATCGTCCACGTACTTTCTGGTTTGGCAAGATTAACTTCAACTATACAGACCGAAACTATGTAGGCATTAACCCGGACCGCCGGACCCAGCAGGCTACTGATCTTGTTTCGCCAGATAGTGAAAACTGGAAAGAAATTGTAGATCAGGAAAAATTACCTGCAGCATTTACTATTGATATTAGTGGTGGAAAATCTTTCAGACTAAATAAGTTGTACAAAAAAATTAACTACAACAAATTGTTGGTGCTAAATGCCGGTGTAGTAAACGTACTTAATAATACCAATATCAAAGTGGTAGGTTATGAGCAGCTTAGGTATGACTACAACAATCGCAATCCTTCCAAGTTTCCCAATAAATATGATTATGCGTTCGGTATAAACTATTATGCTACGCTCAGTTTAAGATTCTAAAACAAACATAATGAAAATATTAAAATTATCTATTCTAAGCGTGCTTTTTACAGTTTCTATTACTTCCTGTGTTAAACAGGAATATGATGCGCCGCCAAATGCGAACTCAATTGACCCTTCTAAAGTTGTCAATTCACAGATTAGTTATTTGACTGAAAGCTGCCTTAATCTGGAATCTAACAAGGCTAGAGTACTTGGTGACAGTACCATTTCAGGGGTTGTGATAGGCGATGATCGTTCAGGTAACATCTACAAGCAGATATATGTCCAGGATTCTGCAGGTGGTGGTATCATACTGTTGCTCGACAGAACAAACCTATATGGCGATTATCCGGTTGGTCGTAAGGTATATGTGAATTTAAAAGGCCTTTATCTTGTGAATTACAGAGGGTTACCGGAGATTGCCTATTATGTTGATCCTGCTACGGGCAGCACTTCCGGCATCCCTTCTTCTCTAATCGGCGACTTTATTACTAAGGGTTCATATCCAAATACAGTTACACCGAAGGTTGTTACTATATCTGATTTGTTTTCCAGCCCGGCCAGATACCTAAATACGCTCATAAAAATGGAAGATATGCAGTTCGATGTGGCGTCCAGCGGTGTTCTTTATTCTAATCCCAGTTCCAGCACAAACAGGACAATAAAAGACTGTCCATTTACAGGAGCATTAACTATGTATAATAGTAGCTATTCTACTTTTCAGTCTGCTATTACTCCTTCTGGCAAGGGTAGCATTACAGGTATTTTTACCACTTATTATACTACTCCACAATTTGTGCTCAGAGATACACTTGATGTCCTGCTTACAGGTGCCCGCACGTGTCCTTGATAACATTATTTTAAGTTGCCGGTCACATTCAGGTAACATCAAAAAATGAATTTTGCGTAGATAAAAACATCTAAATCAAACGTATGAAAAAAGCATCTTTACTATCTTTACTTGCATTTGCCGCACTTACTTCTAGTGCGCAATTGACTCTGACAACTTCTCCGTATACCCAGAATTTTAATGGTATAACATCTACATCAGGTTTGCCTGCCGGTTGGGCTATTTACAATAGTGCTACTGCTACATCTTTGGGCTTAATTCAGTCCTGGAGTGCCAGCACAAACTACGGCAGATATGCAGATACACTTAATTGTCCTTCTGATGTCTATGGTGGTGGTGCTAAGTACTATCCATCCGCCAACAATGGTAATGCTGCAAAAGTAGCACCCTGTTCTGCACAGACCTCCTTTACAGACAGAGCCTTTGGTATAAAACAGGTATCTCAAACTAACGCTAGCAACCCAAATCTGGAGCCTGGAGCTGCATTTGTATTGAAGATTACCAATACAACAGGTCTTTCTAATCTAAATCTTTCTTTCAAACTTCAGTCACTCGATACTACAACTCCACGTACTACTACATGGACAGTAGATTATGCTACAGGTGCTGCCCCTACTGCTTTTACACCTGCAACCGCAGTCGGTACTTTAACTACCGGTAATCTGCTTTTCAGCAACAACACAGTTACCGTTAACTTCGGTAGTGCACTTGATAACAAAACTACCAATGTTTGGATACGTATTGCGGCACTTACGGCATCTACTGGCACCGGCTCCCGTGCAGCTACCGCGATAGATGACGTGAACCTTACGTGGACCGGCACATCATCTGTAGTCTCTGCCGTCGCTTCTTTGCCAGCTACTTCGCTGGTAGTGTTAGGAAATTCATCTGCAGATAAAGTTACTTTTGGCTACAATGTAGAAGAAACAGGTAATTACAGCTTCAGTATCTACGACCTTACGGGTCGCACAATACGCACAGAAGTGGTTGCAGCGAAATCCGGTGATCAGCAGTTAACACTAAATGGTCTGAATCTTGCTTCAGGTCTTTATATCGCTAAGATGAACAACAGCAACAGTTCTGCAGTTGCTAAGTTCACAGTGAACTAATAATTCATCAATTTTAATTTATAGCCTGCCGGTAATCCGGCAGGCTTTTTTTATGCGCTTTATTTCAAAGTCATTTAGTCCGATTTTTCAATTACCTAGTCATCAGTTCTATTCACCAATGCTGGCGCCTTTCTATAGTGCATTGTTCAGAAAATCCACAAATGGCTTCATAGTAGTAAAGGCTTCTTTTATCTTTTTAGATAATCCCTTTTTGGTGAGGTCCGTATCAGGTATATTATGACCCACAGTGAAGCTTTTTAGCTTCAGGTATTCTATCGCAGGATTGTCTTCAGTATATCCTTGTGGAGCTTTTACCAGGCGGTCGCCATCTATTTGTTTGAACAGCTTTTTAAATATTTTTTCGTTTACTATACCGCCAAATTCTTTAAAATTATAGTCTATTTCCTGCCGTAATGCTTTTATTTGTGTTCCTTCTGGTTGCCACATTCCACCTCCGGCAAAACTCCTGCCGCCAGGCTCTATATGAAGGTAATACCCTGCACCCGGGAATTTTCGTCCGCCTTTGCTGAACCCTGCTCCAAGGTTTGTTTTGTATGGCGATTTATCTTTCGAAAAACGCACATCTCTGAATATACGCATGATACACTCCTTGGCCGTTTGGTCTTTAAATGCAGAGTCTTCTTCAGCCAGGCCGGCTAGTACTTCAGTTACCAGTTGTTCATAGTCAGTTTTCACTGCTGCATATTCTTTCTTCTGAGTTTCAAACCATTGTCTGTTATTGTTTTTTGCTAGTTGCTCCAAAAAATGCACTGTTGCTACCTGTAGCATGTTTTTATTTCTTTGTTTGTATCAAATTTAGTTTAAAAACGCTATTCCTGTAACTGGTTTCGGATTTCTACAGTTCCCAAGAGTGCAGTTGTTCCAATTTTGTCTCTTTATACCATCTGCTCATAATCCATTCGATATCATATAATTCATTCTATATAAAATAATACATTCTATATAAATTGAAGTATGCCATTTAAAAAATAGTTCAGTTAATAATTGTCTTTTAATTTAGTATTTCGGTAAAGTATATCATAATCCGCAATTTCCTTTCCGTGTTTAAATATTTTAAAATACCTTTGCAGCCGAATTTAAAAATAGCCAATATATGTCAGTCAACAAAATTCACCAACTGCTGGGCGACAAAGCCGGATATTATCTGGAGCACACCTGCAATACTATTGACAAATCTACTATCCATGTACCATCACCACATCATTTGGATGATGTTTGGACACAGTCAAATCGCAACGTGCAGACGCTGCGTAGCATCAATGCGCTTATGAGCCATGGGCGCTTGTCTGGTACCGGCTATGTGTCTATATTGCCTGTAGATCAGGGTATAGAGCACAGTGGTGGTGCCTCATTTGCGCCAAACCCTATCTATTTTGATCCTGAAAACATTGTGAAGCTGGCAATAGAAGGTGGGTGTAATGCAGTTGCCTCTACTTATGGTGTGTTGGGCGCAGTAGCTCGCAAGTATGCCCACAAGATACCCTTCATTGTAAAGGTAAACCACAATGAGTTTATCTCTTACCCAAACAAGTTCGACCAGATAATGTTTGGCAACATCAAGGATGCCTGGAACATGGGTGCAGTGGCAGTAGGTGCTACTATTTATTTTGGCAGCGACGAAAGCGCTCGTCAGATAGTAGAAGTAGCTAAGGCTTTTGAATATGCACATGAGCTTGGTATGGCTACAGTATTGTGGTGCTACCTGCGCAATCCCGGCTTCAAGAAAGACGGTATAGATTATCATACTGCAGCCGACCTTACAGGGCAGGCCAATCACTTGGGTGTAACTATACAGGCAGACATCATCAAGCAAAAATTACCTACTAACAATGGTGGTTATAATGCAATCAACTTTGGCAAAACCAGTAAGCTGGTTTATGACAAATTATCTACCGATCACCCTATAGACCTTTGTCGTTATCAGGTAGCTAACTGCTACATGGGTCGCGTGGGCCTTATCAACTCCGGTGGCGAATCTAAAGGTGCTACTGAC
>JAIOYR010000008.1 GCA_021740995.1 Taibaiella sp. | reverse complement strand
CATGTAGGTATATCACGGGGTGTATTGTAAAGGCTGTTGATAACACCGCCCGGACCATTGCCGCTGGTTTCTGCCCTTGAATACGTGTTCAGGTAATTTACATTCACAGATGAATAAAGATTGTGGCTCATCTCTGTGCTGCCATTAAAGCGCACACTGTATTTGTTGTAAAAAGTATTAGGTACTACACCCGATGCGTTAACCGAATTGAGCGACAACATATAAGTACTCTTATCAGAACCGCCTGATATAGCCACATAATTGTTGGCATTAGAGCCACGGTTGAAGAAGTTCCTGATGTTGTTAGGCTGGTTTGAGTAAGGCTTTACCAATTGTTTGCCATCTATCACCTGACCCCATGGACGCAAATCACCGTCCAACTGATAACCCCAGCTGCGGTATTCGCGACGGTCGTCTGCTATACCATCATATAGGTTACCCTGACCGTACAGGCTCTGTACATCAGGATATTTGATAACGTCTGACTGCGAAAAAGTGCTTTTGAAAGTTACATCCATTTTACCTGGCTTGCCGGTATGATTGTGCTTGCCTTTTTTCGTTGTGTACATTATAGCACCGTTGGCACCCATAGCACCATACAGCGCTGTAGCTGCTGATGCCGGTAATACGGTAACTGTTTCTATTTCCTCTGGCGAAATGTCGTTGGCACTATTGCCGAAGTCTACCTGATTCAGTTCGTTGAAGGCAGCGTTTGCACCATTTAGTTTGCTTATAGTTCTGTCGTAGTTGTTGGTGATAATACCATCTACAATAACCAGTGCGTTATTGTTTTTCATAAATGATTTTTCGCCCCTCAGTACCAGACGGGTAGAACCGCCATAACCACCTGTAGAGCTGGTTACATTAGCACCTGCTACCTTGCCATGCAAGCCCGATAGTATGCTGGTATTGCTACCCGCGCTCAGGTCGTCTGCCGTTATGGTAGTGCTGTTGTAGCCTGTTTCGCGCTTATCTTTTTTGAAGCCCATTGCAGTCACCATAGGACCATCGAGCAGCTTAGACAATGGTGACATTTTTACAGTTATCGACTGACCTTCGTCCTCCAGATAAATAGTAGAGTAACCCATAGCCGATATCACCAGCATATTGGAGCCATCGGGTGCTTCAAACATAAAGTCTCCGTTTACATCTGTGTTGGCACCAGCCGAGCCTCCGCTCACCGATACATTGGCACCCTGCAGGCCACGGCCCAACTCATCCAGTATCTTACCGGATACAGTATGGGTCTGAACCTCCTGATTTTCTTTGGTGTCCTGAGCAAATGCCGATAAGCCAATCGTAAACAGTAATACAAATAAGAAACAAACTCTTTTCATACTCTTTAATTTATCTGAAATAAACCTTTGGTCGCAAAAATATACAACATGCCGCACCGCCAGAGCGGAACAACAGTAGTATTTGGGGGTGAATTTATATCAACTATTCGAATAATCAAAGTATTCGTTGGTTTTTTCTTAACAATAGAGAGAGACTTAGCACCTGCCTAAAGACTAACTGCCATATCACAAATTGCATATTTTAATTGCCGCAAACTTTAGGTCGGTCTATACCAAGGATAATTACCCGGGCATTAGCAAAATAGCAACAGAAATACTATGCAAGTTATAATAGTCATTTAGGTGAGTCATTTTATTACATATAAGTAATAAATCTCTGGATTAGTACCAAACTTCAATCAAATTACACGTGTGCAGTTTCATTGTTCCCGGCAGGTTCCCCACCTTTTCTAACTGCCGACGCTTTTTAATTCATATCACTTAGTCAGTATTAGCGCATTATAAAAGGGTTGTATTGTTGGTTTGTGGATTTACAAAAAAAGGTCGCACAAAATCCCGTTTCTTGGTGTTTATTTAACAGGTGAAGCTTCATTGTTTATTGAGTACTAGAACCGGAAATTATGATTACGACCTGATTATTTCTGTGTTTTATTTTGATTTTATAACCTAAAGCAGAACAAAGTCTGGTACAGAGATATAAACCAATTCCCAAACCCGTATACGAAGTGTCGTTGTGGAATTTTTTGAAAGGGGCGATCTCATCAAGTTTAAACTCATTTTTTGTAGAGACATTGTTAAGAACCAAAAACGTAAATCCTCGCTCGCTTGTCCGCAACATAACTACTGGTTTTTCATCTCCGACATTAAATTTTATTGCGTTGTCAATTAATTCCGTGAAAATATCGTTGATATAATACTTGTCAGTTTTTAATCTTATTAATTGGTCGCTTGTATTCTTATTTGTACTTCTATCTTGAATGTTCTCGGTCGAATAATAATTAAGAACTACTTTCAATGTAAAATATAAGTTTACGCTAGATATATGTAAATTAGATTTTAAGTTTTGGTCAGTCAAGATAAGTGCAAATGTTATAAGATTACGTGAATTACGATACATTCGATAACTAGAGTCACGTATACCAGTCATTAATTCTGATATTTCTGTATGAGTATCCTCTAAATGATTTGTATTAATTATAGATGTTAAATTAAGTATGTTATTTATAGGGATATAAAATTCTTGCCGAAAATTAGTGTTTATAATGGACAACCATTTTGAATTTGACGCTTCTTCTGTTTTGATATTTATGTCACGACTAATTTTCAATCGAGAATCTATCGTTTTTAACAAATCCTTTCTTGAAAAAGGCTTTGTAAGATAATCATCTGCTCCCAGATTCATGCCTGTGCGAATGTCTTTTTCATCTGCAAATGCAGTTAAAAAGATAAAAGGAATACGGTACAGATGCACGTCGTTTCTAACTGATTTTAATATATCATAACCGTTTATGTCTGGCAAGTTTATGTCACATATTATAATATCTATTTTAATTTCGATCTCCTTAAGAAGAGCAAGACTTTCTGTGCCATTACTTACTGTTATTACTTCGAAGCCCGCAGCTTCAAGCATTGTTTTTAATGTTTCTAGCAGCAATAATTCATCTTCGATAATTAAAATCTTCTTCATTACTACTTAGATTATTTGTTGTGATTTGGTATCAAAGGAATAGTTATGGAAAATTCTGAACCTCGGTTCAATTCCGTTGTATAGTAAAAATTTCCTCCATGTTTCTTTATAGCGTAGTCTACTACCATAAGTCCAAGTCCGGAACCATTTATCATGCCAACATTTGATGCTCTGAAAAATGCGGACATAAGTTTATTTCTATCTGTCTCTGGTATCCCAATACCAAAATCACGTACATTGATAATTAGGTAGTTTCCTTCTTTTTTAACAAATAATATTGGAGCAACTTTACCTGGCGAATATTTGAAAGCATTGCTTATTAGATTGACAACGGCATGTCGCATAAGCCTCCTGTCTATGTACACGTCTGAGTCTTCAAGCTTTTCTATTCTCAATACTCTTCCATCAATATATGGGTTGTAAAGATCTTCCTTAATTTCATTTAAAAAGGTATTTATATTCACTTTCTCAGTGCTGAAATCTATTTTTCCTGCTTCTATTTTGCTAACCATCATTAGTTGGTTTAGAATTTCAGTCATATGGCCAACCTCCTTTATTATGCGGCCAAGAATAGTACTCTGATTCAGTTTATTTGTGTTAGTAAAAGTTGGATCATTGATCATTTCCAGAATCTCTGCATTGGATAGAATTATCGCAAGTGGAGTACGCAATTCATGAGAGGAAATACGTATAAACTGTGATTTAGAATTGTTGAGTTCTCTCTCCTGCTTTAAAAGATTTTCTAGATTTTTCTCCTTATTTACGATATCAGTGATGTCGTAAAGGAGTCCTACCAACTCATTCAATTCCACATTGGAGTTTACTAATATAAAATTTAAGTGTCTATCTTCACCATTGTCTTCAACACTTATTCGACAAGATGCACTTGTCTTTCCTTTCATCAAGTCATCAAAACAACCATAAGCGTTTTTTCTATCCTTATTAGTTAGGAGATTGAAGAAGTTATTGAAATTGCTACTATCGACCTTATTCCTCCTAAATATTGAATCAAAAGATTCATTCGTATATTTGATGTCGCCGTTTTTTTCGCATATAAAAACACCTTCTTTTACAACATCTAGAAGTAACTTCATGCGTTCTCTGTATATTTCTGCTTTTTTATTACTTTCTATCAGATCGGTGATATCGTTTCCATTTTCAATAAGATATTCAATATTCCCTTTATTACCAATGTATGGATATAAAACACGTAACATGTATCTGGTTTCTTTGGTAATTTTATTTATATTTTCTTCAACTGTTCTTACAGGCTTTTTAGTTGCTAAAGCTATCTTAAATGTGTTCGATATATCATTACCGGAATCAACAATATTATAGTTTTCGTATATATATGTGCTGTCTTTTTTAAATGGAACAACCTTCAAGTTTTTTTTGCTATTTTTTCCCTGTCGATTTCTGAATTGGCATTTTTGTGTTATATCATATATGACTATGTCTGAAGGCAGTTCATTTAAAATGCTTTGATAATATTCCTTTTGTTCATTAAGCATAAGTTCACTATTTACCTGTTCAGTTATATCTATCCCAAACCCTACTACGTATTCTACAGCGCCTCTGTAATCCACAAAGGGATAAAGAAATCGCAGCATGTGTTTTTTGCTACCATCAGCTAATATATGCACATCTGTACTTTTTTGTTCCTTTTTAGTTGCTATAGTTTTTTTGAACAATTGCTCCCTTTGATCCGCGAGTGACGTGTCAATGTTTTTGATATGACAATAATCATACATATTTTTTCCAATGAGCCAATTTCGTAGTTCGTCATTTTTTACAGCAGATTTATTAATGAATTCAAATCGGTGCTCTTTGTCCATTATCATGATATCTGTGGGTAGTTCATTTAGTATTCGATGATAATATGCACGTTGATCGATAATTTTCCTTTCAGCCTTCAGTTTTTCTGTTATGTCATCATATATCCACAGGTAACCTATCACTATGCTGTCGTTAGATATCGGTATGAATTGTTGTTCAAGCACAGCTCCATTGGCTAACTCTACCTTTCTGCCATTACAAATTGTACCTTTTTCGATTAAATTTTCAATTGCATCAATTTCATACTTGCTATTTTTGAATATGCCGTCTAATTTGCTTAATATATTTTTGGTATTTTGTCCATCCAGATTGGGGTTATCTATTTGCTTAGACAATATGCTCTTGAATGTTTTATTAGCAATAACTATATTTCTCTTATTATCTTCAAAAAGGATTGCTGAACTAAAATTATTTATCAAAACCGTAAGTTGCATTTCTGAAGTCTCTAGACTTTGCTCAAGTTTCTTACGTTCGCTGATATCTTCGTAACGCCATAAATGACCCAGGTATCTGCCATCTGCCACTATCGGAATAAAATCCCGTTCTATTATTCTGCCATCTTTTAATAACAGTATATCCTTATACACTGCTTCCTTGTTAGTTAGCAACCAGTCTGTGCGTTTTTTATATTCTTTGGGATCTACAAACATGTATTTAATTTCTTCCGCTATATCGCCTCCGTGAATTCCTTCTAATTCTTCGTATGCAATGGGATATGAAAACATGTGTGCAAATATTTTATTTGCCAAAATGACTTCATTTTTTTCATTTTCAAATACTATTCCATAGTTTAGATTTTCTATTAAAGTTGTAATTCTCTTTAATGCTATAATCAGTTCTTCATCCTTTTGTTTTTGTTCGGTGATGTCTATTAATGTTCCAAAAATGCTAATTGATGAATACTCAGTATCCCATTCCTGCACTTTGCCCTTTAAGTTGAAATGCCGAATCCCTCCATTACGATGCACCATTTCACAATCAAAAGAGAAATCGGGTGCATTAGGTCGAAGAGATGGCAATATCTCTGTCATAAAACAATTGTAACAATCTACAGGCATCGATAATCGCAGAGTATCTATATCAAAAGCTTCCTCGCTTCCATATCCCAATAATTCTTTAAATTTTTCAGAGACTATAAGATTTTTTTGTCCAGTTCGAAAAGACCATATGCCATGCCCGGTGCCTTCCAAGGCGTATTTCCACATTTGCCGATTTTCTTTGTCTGCCTGTTCTTTTTGCATTAAATCGGTGATATCGTCAAAGAAATAATATCTGCTTATTACTTCATTATCTTGAGATAGCGCTAGCTGAATTGTTGTTCGGAACCAAAATGTTTTTCCGTATCGGTTATATCCTATATTTATAAACGAAAAGGGGCGCTTTTTTTTAACCATATCATCAACATAACTAGACGATACTTTAGTTGATTCTTTACCATATATTATTTCTCTTGGACGTTTCCCCGCCATCTCTTCCAGCGAATATCCAACAGATGTCTCAAAATCTCGACTAGCCCATTCTATTGCCCCTTTTGCATCAGTTATTACCATACCTCTAATATTTGTACCACTATGCGGTATGTCTGGTGTTTGATTATCTAGACGCGGATAACTATATCCTATGTTTGTAATTTCTTCCTTTTCATCCAATAATTCTCTGTTATTAATACCTCTTGGATTCAACGTGTCATTTCTACTATTTCTAACGACACTTGGTGATCCTATTAAAAGTAATGTATCTTCTTGTGAGATATATTCTGCTTGTACTTGTAGTAATACTGGATATTGATTATCCAAAATATTCTTAATAACCATTTGGAAACTAATTCCTTGTAATTCCGAAATCCTATGTTTCGAAATATTTGGACTATGCACAGTAAAGGCTTCAGATAGCTTCTGACCTATTTCTAGTTTAGCTAGTCTACCAAGCGACTCTCCAAAGGAGATAATAGAGTAGCTTCTATCGATAAATATATAAAATGGAAATAATCGGTTCAATAACTTTTCATCTAATGAAATCCTCAGGCCACCCATATACTAATTCGTATTAAATAAATTAAGCTGCTGTAATTGTGTCTACTATATTTGCAATATCATATGGTTTTTCGAAGTAATCGACGATTACATTGCCATTTATTCCCATTGAGTTACACACCTGCTCAAATTCGTATCTGGGTGCGGCAGATGTAATGAAAATCTTTGCGCCCTTTGCTATACCTGAATTTTGAACATCTTTAAGGAAGTCATATCCATCCATTATTGGCATGTTTAGATCTAGTGTTATTATATTTATTTCGGGGTATAACCTAAGCATCTCAATTGCTTCTTTTCCATGTGCTGCTTCATGTACAGTAGCACTTGACTTTTCAAAAAATGTAGTTAAAATAAACCTTGAAAGATTGTCGTCCTCAACAACAAGTATTATTAGATTTTTCATATAATTATTTTAATTTTTATTACTGTATAGTAAAGATTTTACTTAATAATTCTGACATTGAGCGAACATCATACTTTCTATATATGTTTTTTGTATGAAAGTTTATAGTGTGGAATGAAATATTTAAATTGCTTGCCATTTCTTTGTATGATAACCCCAATTTCATCAGCTCAACTATTTTTTTTTCTGTTTTGGTTAGCTTTTGATTAGTATTAGGTAGGTGGGTTTTTTTTCTTATCTGTTGCATTAGTTTTGTAGTTGTTTCAGGTGCAAGGTAACCGCCCGTTGTTTCTATATTGGTAAAAGCATTGTAAAGTTGGATGGACGAAAAGGGCTTGTACAAGAAACTGTTTGCACCGTTTTGAATAGCTTTTAAAATATTGCTTTCATCAATGTCTCCAGTAATTACAATAATATAGATGTTTGGGTATTGTGACTTAATGTTACCTAGAATATCTATGCCGTTTGAGCCATTGAGGTGAATGTCTACTATTGCAATTTCAGGGCGCGAACTGGTGTTGGCTAGCATTTTGAACTCCGTAAAACTACCAACTGAAAAGACGATATCATATTCTGGACTTAGAAGTATACAGTCTTCTAATGTCTTGCGGTATACAATGTCATCTTCTACAATACAGATTCTTTTCATCTTTGTCTTTCTGGATCTAAAATTACGACTTCTATCGCTGCTAAATACCGCTAATATTAGGTGTTTTCTGTATTATGTAAATAATTACCTATTGTATAAATATACATTTTGTTGGGTTTCCGTCCTCGGCGGGTCTTCCCGCTTTTTCTGCTGGCGACCCGTCGACATCAACGTACGAAAGGTGAATAAAATTCATCAACCATATGTCTCTCCAGTGACAAATAATCTGATGTTCTTTCAGTTAAACAAAAGCGAAATAAAGTAGGCAATCTAATCAGCAGCCTACGAATAAAAGGCGTAATTGAAAATAAAGGCTCTTCAGCAAAGCCGATTTGGACTAAGAGAGTTTAAGAGACTTAAAGAGAGTTTTTAAGAGAGTTTAAGAGAACTTATTTGCATTTATCACTCATTTTGATTGCCCAACCAAACAATCCGAGCACCCCGTGTCAACCTTTTTATATCCGTGATTCAGACTATCCGTTCACTATAGCCCTTACACTTAACTACTCACCATTTTACTATTGCCAAAACACAGTCAAAATCAGCCCAAATATGCGCCCATGGCTGCAAGAAATATTTATGATATACACCTAGCTGTATATGATAGTACGAAAAGCGTAGTACCATAGATTCCCGTTTTGTCAAAACCAATACACTATCAGACCTTTGTGCCAAACCTACGATTATGACCTAAATCTCCTATTAAATGCCCCTATTAAAAAATATTTGACCCTTAAAACACTCCTTGTGACCTTTAAACAACAAATCTGACTCGACCCGCTTTGTGCCCCTTGTGTTCTTTGTGGTGAATCCGTTTTTATTCAAACCCTACGTGGTGAAATTCGTTTTAAAATTGCCCATCGTTCAAATATTACAAAAGTCGCGCGAGTAAAAGTGCGCAACTTTTGCGCAAGAATCGCCCCCTTTTTTACAACTAACTACCTAGTAATCATATAGTTAGTAAAAAATAAAAAACTTTCAGGAAAGTGCGCAAAAATTTAGCGATGAAATATTTGCATATGATTTTTGAGAAAACAAAGGAGATCTGTATAGACATCAGCACCCATAGTGTTTCTCGCTCTACTACCCTCAACAGTTTCATATGTAATTGAGGATAAACCTTCGAAACATCACGCAGCCTGCAAAAATTATTTCCCTTAATTTCATTGATTATCAACAACTTACAACGACACCATAAAAAAACTTAATAAATTTCTTGGCATTTACAATGCCCTACCCTACTTTTGCACTCCCAATTTTATTACAATTAATTACCCCCGTCACAACGGGCAAAACAATTAAACAGGAATGAGACACTTAAGTTTTAGAACACAATCCGCCAACGAAACCATCGTAAAACGCGACTGGTATGTTGTTGATGCGACCAACCAGACAATGGGCCGTATGGCATCAAAGATTGCATCTGTACTGCGCGGCAAAAACAAACCGTATTATACTCCGCACTTCGATTGCGGCGATTACGTAATTGTTGTAAACTCTGCCAAGGTAGTATTTACCGGCAACAAACTGGAGCAGAAAGAATATCAGACATATTCTATGTATCCGGGTGGACAGAAAATAGAAACGGCAAAAGAAATGATTGCCCGTCGCCCTAACCTGGCTATAGAGCGTGCTGTAAAAGGTATGCTTCCTAAAAACCGTCTGGGTCGTGCTATGTACAAGAAATTGTTTGTGTACGAAGAAGCTACACATCCGCATCAGGCACAGAGCCCAAAGGCAATGACGTTTTAATCCCTTAAGGGACTTCCCCATGAGTTCATGGGCTTTAATACACAAACATTCATAAAAAAATTTCAAACCATTAATATATAAAAATGGAAAAACAGAAAAACGCCGTTGGCCGCCGTAAGGAAGCCGTAGCCCGCGTATACCTCAATAAGGGTGCCGGCAATATCACGGTTAATGAAAAGGAATACAAAGCGTACTTTCCTATCATGTACCTGCAAAATCAGGTAGAACTGCCGCTGAAAGTAACAGAAACACTTACATCTTTCGACATTGTAATAAATGTGCAGGGTGGTGGCCAGAAAGGTCAGGCTGAAGCAATAAAAATGGGTATTGCCCGTGCACTGGTTGAAGTGAATCCGGAATACAAGCCATTGCTGAAAAAAGATGGTCTTATGACGCGTGATAGCCGTTCTGTAGAACGTAAGAAATTCGGTAAGCGCAAAGCACGTCGTAGCTTCCAGTTCTCTAAACGTTAATTGGGGTCGGGTTTATTTTATTTATTTAACAATCAAGAAATTATTCAAATGGAAGATAATAAAACATTGCATCAGCAGCTCCTCGAAGCTGGGGTACACTTCGGCCACCTTAAGAAAAAATGGAACCCAAAGATGTTGCCATACATCTTTGCTGAAAAAAACGGTATCCACATTATAGACCTCAATAAAACTATTGATGGTCTTGATGAAGCGGCAAATGCGCTGAAATCAATCGCTAAAAGCGGCAAAAAAATAATGTTTGTTGCCACCAAAAAACAGGCAAAGGAAATAGTAGCAGAAGCTGCTGCCCGCGCCAACATGCCATTCGTTACAGAACGCTGGCTGGGTGGTATGCTTACCAACTTCAGCACCATTCGCAAGAGTGTAAAGAAGATGTTGAGCATAGAAAAAATGCTGAATGACGGTACTATGGACAGCGTTACGAAGAAAGAGCGCCTGACCCTGACCCGCAGCAAAGAAAAAATGGAAAAAGTGCTGGGTGGTATCTCTCAGATGGGTCGTGTACCTGCAGCACTGTTTATGGTTGATATCAGCCATGAGCATATAGCACTGGCAGAAGCAAAACGCCTGGGTATCACTACCATTGCTATGGTAGATACCAACAGCGATCCTACTAAAGTAGACTTCGCAATACCGGCCAATGACGATGCTACAAAGTCTATCGCTATCATCACACAGTATCTTACTGCTGCTATTCTGGAGGGTCTTCAGGAGCGCGCTCAGGTGAAAGAAACAGAAGATGAAACTGCTGATGATGACAACGAAGGCAGAAACCGTGGACTGGATATGAATGACGAAGAAGGCGAAGGCGGTCGTCGTGGTGGCGGTCGTGGTCGTGGTCGCAGTGCTGGCGCAGGTGCCGGTGCAGGCGCTCCGGGTCGTGGTGGTGCAGGCGCAGGTGCCGGTGGCAACAGGCCAGGCGGTGCAGGTCGTGCTCCGGGTGGTCCGGGTCGTGGACCAGGCGGCGGCAGCGGCAGACCAGGTGCTGGTGCCGGCGGTGGCGGCAGCAGACCAGGTGGCGGCGGCAGCAGGCCAGGTGGTCCGGGCGGTCGTCCGGCAGGTGGTGGCGCTCCACGTCCGGGTGGTGGCAGATAATGCCCCTATCCTGTGAAGGAGTGGTATACATTACCACACTACAAAAAAGTATAGTAATAACTTAACAACGATTATACATTATTAAAGCCCCATATTTGGGGCTTTAATAATAAAATACGACCTTTGCACCCTGAATAAAAAATAAACAATAAAAAAACTGATACAATGAGCACAGTAACAATAACGGCTGCAGAGGTAAATAAACTGCGCCAACAGACAGGAGCAGGCATGATGGATTGCCGCAAAGCACTTACAGAAAGCAATGGTGATTTTGAAAGCGCAATTGACTATCTGCGTAAAAAAGGGCAAAAAGTAGCTGCAAACCGTAGCGACCGCGATGCCAAAGAAGGCGTGGTAATAGCTAAAGCTAATGCCGCCAACACTTATGGCGTGGTACTTAATCTTTCTTCTGAAACAGACTTTGTTGCCAAAAACGAAGAATTCATCGAGTTTGCACAGCAGGTAGCAGATATCGCATTGGCTACAGGCGTTACCACAGTAGACGACCTGAAAGCAGCTGCAATGGGCAATGCAACCATAGGCGAAAAGCTGATGGAAATGGTAGCCAAAATAGGTGAGAAAATAGAGATTTCCCGTTTTGAGCAGGTAACTGCTGATGCAGTAGTTCCTTACATACACTCTGGCTACCGTATAGGTGTGCTGGTAGGTATGAACCAGGCTGTAAACGATGCTATACTGCTTGCCGGAAGAGACGTGGCAATGCAGATAGCAGCTATGAGCCCACTGGCAGTAGACTCAGACAGCGTATCGGCCGAGATGATAGCCCGCGAAAAAGCAATAGCTATAGAGCAGATAATGGCAGAAGGAAAAGCAGCAGACATGGCAGAGAAAATAGCTGCAGGCAAGCTGAATAAGTTCTTCAAAGACAACACATTGTTGCCACAGGCTTTCGTAAAAGACAACAGCAAGACCGTAGGCGAATACCTGACCAGCGTAAGCAAAGGCCTTACAACGGTATCTTTCAAGCGTATAGCAGTAGGTTCTTAATAAAATAATATTACGTTATAATGGCCGGCAATGATAAAACATTTGCCGGCCATTATTATTTTACGGCAATGCCTTGTATCTTTCGCAAAGCATATGCTGAAGGTGCTGTAATTATTGAATAACTGAGTGGTATTTTTTCGCTGAAATACTTGCCAGTACAGTATTTTTATCACTATATTTATACCCCTGTTTTATACAATGTTCTTTTTACGAATTAATACCTACTGAAAATGAGTAACGTCAGAATAAATATACAATGGCAGCACAAAGCCACGAGTCTGCTTCTGGCAGCAATGCTGCTCTCCTGGGCTGCAGGGGCACAGTTGTCGCTGAAACGCCAGAAATATGACGACATAGCTGCACGCTACAAAACAGAGCATGCTGTGTATACTGATGTTAGCCATAAACTGACTATCACACAGGAAGAAGGGCTGCTGGTGGCCACCAGTGCTGTGGTAAAAGAGAAGTTGTTTCTTACCGAGAGGTCGCTCAACAGCTTCAACAGAGATATGCCACAAGATGCGTCATTCAGCTACTTCAATCATTATGACGCTACCGCCTACCTGCCCGAAAAAAACGACTATAAGACAGTAAAAAACAAAGACCAGAATGGCCATGTGAGTTTCACCTATACAGGCATTACCAAGAACTCCATTACACGCACCAGCTATAGCCAGACACACGAAGAGCTGCGGCTATTGCCCCGCTTCTTCTTTAGCAACAATATACCTACCGTAAGCTCTGTAATAGAAATTACTGCACCGAAATTTGTGAAGATGGGCTTCCTGCTCAAGAACGAGGAGGGCTACAACATAGAGCGCACCACTACTGAGAAAGATGGCAATGTCATCTACCGGTTTACTGCTACCAATATACCGGCAGATAAAAACATAAACAATGTACCATCTGATTATTACTACCGCCCGCATGTGATACCCTATGTCATCTCTTTCCGAATCACCGGAGCCAAAAAAGACTCTGTGCTCAGCGGACCTGATGCTCACCGCAAATTTCAGTACAGGTATGTAAAAGGTCTGAACCTGAGAACGGATTCCTTCCTGAATAAGAAAACCGCAGAGGTAACCAGAGGTGCCTACTCTGACCGCGAGAAAGTAGCCAGAATCTATGAGTGGGTGCAGCAGAACTTTCATTATCTGGCAATCTTCACAGACGAGATGCAAGGCTTTGTACCTAATCAGGCAGATACGGTATGTAAAAGAATGTATGGCGATTGCAAAGACATGTCGAGCATAATAATGGCTATGTGCCAGAAGGCGGGAGTGAGTGCCTATTTTGCCGCTATAGGCAGCAACAACCAGCCCTATACACACGATGAAATACAGTCGGAATACCTGTATGACCACATGATATGTGCCGTAAAACTGGACGGGGAATGGGTGCTTCTGGATGGCACTACGCATGTGCAGCCACTGGGCACAGACAGGCACGACCTGCAGGGCAAGGAAGCCTTCATAATGCTGGACGACAACCATCATAAAATAGTGAAGATACCCGAAGCACCTGCTTCTCAAAATGTATTGACAGACAATACGACGATGAACATAAGCTATAACGATGTAACGGGCACTATCAACAGCCGCTACAGCGGGTATGAGGCATGGACTATTGCTGAAAATCTGGCAATGAGAAACCGTAAGGAGGATAAAGATGAGTATGCACGCACATTGGCAGCACGCGGAAACAATAATTTCGTGCTGCAGCAATACAACATCAACACCGGCAGCGACCGAAATAAGGATGTATCCTTTACCGCCAATTATAAGCTGGGCAGCTATGTGCAGCAGACTAAGAGGGAATACTTTGTGAACATGAACGTGAGTAACACGTTTGCAAACATGCGCATGAATGACACTGACCGTCAGGTAGCAGTATACCTTCCTTACAAAAAAACAATACGGGAAACTGTGACGCTGAATGTGCCTAAAAAATACAGAGTATCGTACCTGCCAAAACCTGCAAAAGGTGGTGTAGCAGGATTGTGGAGTTATAGCATATCGTACAAGGCAGATACAAAGAACAATACGGTAACACTCACCAAGGAGTATGAGCTGAATACGATGAAGATAAACCCATCACAATTCGATGCAAATAACAAACTGGCAGACGACCTGAAAAAACAATACAAAGAAACTGTAGTGCTAACAGCCAAATAAGGCCTTATGAAAAAACTTTCCGCATTTATTATTCTGTTTTCTGTAGTAGTGCTCAGTGTTTCCGCACAGAAAAAACTATACTTATCTCAGAACCCCATTTGGACTGAGTGGGAAGAAAACCCGGTATCGCATCCTGTGCCGCCTGAGCATGCCTCGCAGCCCGCTGTAAGGCTACTCAACGACGTGCGAATAGACTACCGCGTAGAAGGAGGCTACATTGTAAAACACTCTACCAGTCATGCTATCATCAAGGTGCTGGACAAGAGAGGTATAGAGCGTTACAGCACTATCATGGTGCCGCTGAACAGGGGTACTAAAGTACCTGTCATCAAGGCACGCTCCATTTCTCCATCGGGCAAAATAAATGTAATAGACCGTAAACGCATACTGATAACCGAGGATAACTCTATGGTAGTAATACCGGTAGAAGGTGTGGAAGTAAATTCGGAAATAGAGTTTCTGGTAAAAGAAATAAATGCCAACGACAACTTTGGCAAGGTACATTTTCAGTACGATGAGCCGGTGGCCCACACCCGCTTTCTGATGTCTTACCGCAAGAACATGTTGGTGGAAAGCAAGAGCCATAATGGATTTCCGCGCCTCACACCTGAGCCGCTGAACAACCGTCTGCAATACAAAACCGAGATAAAAGATATTCCTGCTTTGCTGCCTGAGAAAAACAGTTTTTATGCGCTGCATACCATGGCTTTCGAATACAGAGTTAGCTACTACATGAATGACAACGAGGAAAAAATAAAGCTAAATACCTACAACAACCTGGCCCGTAAACTGTATGATGAAAACTACAAACTTACCAACAAGGAATACCGTGCAGTAAACCAGTTTCTCTCCTCGCTGGGAGTGCTGGCCAATGGAAATGATGTAGAAAACATAAAGAAAATAGAACAAGGCATAAAGAAACACATTGTCCTTTATCCGTTTGTAGACTATGAGGAGCGCAAAGAGGTGATAGCCACCAGCGCACGCAGGTCTATGTCGGTGTATGCCGCCGGCTACGAAGATTCAAGAAATGTACTGGACACTATTATCTCGAAAAAAGCAGCCAGCCACAAGGGCTATATCAAGCTGTTTGCTGCCTGCCTCACACAGGCTGGTATACCACACGAAATAGGCTGGGCATACGACCGTACACAACACAAGCTGGATACTAAATTTGAGAGCTGGAAAGGGCTTGACTATACGGTGATCTACTTCCCGGAGCAGAAGAAGTTTCTGAGTCCTTTATCAAAATCGCTGCGCTACCCAATGATACCTGTAGTGCTTGCGGGCAGCAAGGGTGTGTTCTGTACCATTCCGCAAAGAGGGGAAGTAACAGGCGGTCTGTACAAGGTGCGCAATATAACACCATTGTCAGAAAAGGAAACAAGGCACGACATCAATACCTCTGTCACCTTTACCAAAGATATGGATGCAACCATAGACATATCTCATGAGTGGTACGGATATGCCGCTGCCGATATGCGCAGCCAGCTACCCTATGTGCGCCCTGAGAATATGAAAAAGTATGTAACCGGTATTCTGGAGCTTTCCGGCAACCCTGCCGATATACTGAAGTATAGCTTCACTAACGAAGATGTAAGTAACTATTACACCAACAAGCCGCTGATGCTGTACGCGTCTGCCTACCTCTCTAATCTGGTAAATAAGGCCGGCAACAGGTATCTGGTAAAGGCGGGTTCGCTTATAGGGTCGCAGCCACATATGTATGAAGAAAAAACAAGAGTAACTCCGGCAGACTTGCTGTACCCGCAATCATACAACAGAACAATAACCATCAATATTCCCAAGGGATATAAAATACAAAACCCTGATGCGGTGCGTATGAGTGCAGATTACCTGAACGGGGAACTGGAAAATGTAATCAGCTTCACATCTGACTACCGACTAATAAAGAGCAATAAGAACGGTGATAAGCTGGTAATAACCGTAAATGAAAAGTACACGCAACTACACTTCCCACTCACGGAGTATGAGCGTTTCCGCAAGGTGTATAACACTTCGGCAGACTTCAATAATGTGATGCTGATACTGGTGAGAAAGTAAGGAACAGGATGTGCCGGGGTGTTCAATGAAGTGGTAAGTTGTCGAGCAGCAAACAGGCAGGCATTAAACGATTTTTCATAGGCCGCGAGATTGCTTCGGAGATCCCGAAAGTATTCGGGACGCAATGACTGCTCTTATGGTTAGTTGTAGTGTGACCTGATAATGTGCCGCTATTAATACTACCGTATTCCAATTTAGCAAAAAAACATAAACCGAGCATGCCGCGGTTTGGCCCGGCTGCCGTTGACAAGTGTTACTACACACCCGTAAGTTTACCACCCCAGCAATAAAAAAGCCTTCGCTTTTTTATTGCATCCCCTCCCCTGCCTACCGTCAGGCAGGTTGAAAAAAGGCGGGGAATTCCCTCATTTCCTACCCATGACCTTTGCTAATTTCATTTTAAACGAGCTTGTTTGATCCAAACCTGCCTGCAGCAGGCAGGTTGTTTGCTCACTGTGACAATACTACCATCGGGCGGGTGCAATAATAGTAAAATTGATAACAGAATTTTATGAGGCTCCGTCGATAAGCTGTCTTAATACTTGGGTGACAGCAAAAAAGAGTGCCATGCCTTTTTCACCTCTTTTGTCCAATTACCTTTTAATGGTAGCCTTTTCTACGCGCAAGCCTACGTGCAGCACCTCGGGAAGTGGATTGATGCGCATATTTTGCTCCATGGTAATCTGGTAGGTGCCCTTTCGACTCAGGTTTACAGAGTCGCCAAGCGATATGAGCATGCGCTGCTCATATATCTCGCCCATACCCCTGCCCAGCCACTCACCTGAGGGCTCAGAGAGGGTAATGTTTATGCGCGCTTTTGTGGTTACGGTATCTCCGGGTGTTTTGATATAGAGCCACATCCACAGATTGTTGTAGGGATATGCCTGTGTATGGCGAATGATAAAATAAGGCTGATATACGGCGGTAGTATCTGTAATCTCGAAAGTGAAAACAGGCTTGAAACTATAGGTCCAGGCATTGCCCGGGATCGCCTCCTGTTTCTGATAGTGAGGCGAGGGCATACATGCCGCCAACAGGCAGCAGGACAATAAAAAAATAGCAACAATACGGATTCTGCGCATATCTAGAATTCAGAAAGGACAAATGTACAAAACGCAATTCCGAAAGAGTAAAAAATATACCCAATATTCGTGTTTGGCTTTTCCGTATGAACTATCGATGTTCTATGTTGAATGTTTATCTCATAGTGGTTAGAAAGGTAATTAATACTGTAAAAAAGATTATTTTTTGCATTTTGTTATACTGAAAATGGTACTACCTTTGTTAAAACAGGAAAACCCCATGAAAATGGGGCTCCAAACAGCTCTAACTGTTTCCTGCGCAGGTTGTAAAGGACTTTTACCGTAACTGGTGTGTATTGTTTCGCTCATGAAACTAACAACGTACCAGAATGAGAGGACATCGACAGAATATAGTTGCTGTCTAATCCGATAAAGTCTCCTTCCTTGACACTGCTTCTGTTACTATTTTTATTGGGGCTTCGGCCCCTTTAATTTTTTAAGGTTTGTGTCCTAATTTCTTTCACCCTTAAATACCCACCATCAATGGCATGAGCAGCATCATCAGGTCTTCATTTTCGGTTCTGTCTATAGAGCGGAAAATTCCGGCACGAGATGGTGTACTGAGCTCCAGCACTACCTCATCGCCATCGAGGTTGTTTACAATTTCTACCATTAGTTTTGCGTTGAAGGCAATTTTCATGTCTTCGCCGCTATACTGGCACGATAGTGTTTCCTTACCCTCGTAAGAGAAGTCTATATCCTGTGCGCTGATGTTGAGGCTGTTGCCTACGATGTCCAGCAACACCTGATTGGTTGTCTTATTGGCAAAAATATTTACCCGGCGCAAAGCACTTGCAAATTCCGCACGATTGAGTGTAAGGCGATACGGATTGTCTGCGGGTATTACTGCACGATAATCGGGGAAGCGGGCATCTATAAGGCGACAGCTGAGGCTTACATACTCGCCGGTAACAAACAGGTGACTGTTGTTGTAAGCAAGTGTGAGTACAGAATCATCGGTAGGCAATGTGCCACGCAGCTGCTGCAATGGTTTCTTAGGTACTACAAACCCACCCGGCAAAGGGCAGGAGATATCGTCTCTGCGCATCTGCACCAGCCTGTGCGCATCGGTAGACACAAAACTGATATTCTCGGTGGTCATCTCGAAAAACACACCGGTCATAGCAGGGCGCAGTGTATCTGTGCTTACTGCAAACAATGTTTTGTTGATGCAATCAATCAGCACTTTTGACGGCATAGTAAACCCTGTAGTATCGCCGGGAGCAGGTTCTTTTGGGAAGTCGTCGGCCTTCTCGCCTACTATACGATACTTGCCCGAATTGCTGGACATGTCAATAGACAAGTCGGTCTCGTTGATGATGAAAGTAACGGGCTGCTCCGGCAGGTTTTTAAGGTATTCCAGTATTATTTTAGATGGGATACATATTCTCCCTTCGCCTTCAGACTCATTTACGGGCATCTGCACACGCATCATGGTTTCGAGATCTGTAGCTGTCAGGGTAAGCATATTTCCATGAAGGTCGAACAGAAAATCTTCGAGTACAGAGAGCACGTTATTGGCACTGATGATGCCGCCTATCTGCTGCAGGTTTTTGAGCAGCACAGATGATGTGATAATGAAACGCATTGGTATAGTATGTTTCCAACAAAGATATTTGAAATAAAACCAAAATTATAAGCTAAAAAGGCTTTGTGGATAAAAGTTTGCGTTTTGGGGAAAGGACAAGGCTCAGCGAATACCTTCTTTTTGGGTGATGCCCAGCAGTAAGGCCACTACTGCCAGTAAGGCCATAACATGAATAAATGGCCCCGGCCGCCACAGAAAATACCCTAATGCCCAACCGGCAATAAGTATCAGCGCAATGATGTATAGCAGGCTTCTTAAAATCATAGTTTGCAAAGTAAAAATAAACATTCCGACGTAAAATCTGAACATGTAAATACATGTTTTATGATACAATATACACTCATTATATATCCATTAAATCCGGGATAAAAAAATTTATCTGAACACACAGGACACATATATTTGCAGTAACACAAAAGAGGTGTTTACCATCTATAAATGTTTTGTGTTGTAAAACTTTCATTTATGAGCAAGATTCTGGTAACAGGCGGTTGTGGTTACATAGGCGGCCACACAATAGTAGACCTGATTCAAAACGGCTTTGATGTTATATCGGTTGACGACCTTTCTAAAGGATCGCTGAAGATGCTGGACGGTGTAGAAAAAATAACCGGCGTTAAGGTTAAGAATTACAAAGTAGACCTTTGCAATCTGGATGATACAGAGGCTATCTTTCTGGAGAACCCGGATCTTGTAGGTGTAATTCATTTTGCGGCATTGAAGTCGGTGCCGGAGTCGGTGAAAGAGCCACTGCTCTATTTCAGAAATAATATCAACTCTCTGCTGAACATACTGCAATGCGCAGAAGATTTTGATGTTGACAATTTCGTCTTCTCTTCATCCTGCTCAGTGTATGGCAATACCAGCGAGCTACCGGTATCAGAAGAAGCACCATTTGCCGAGCCGGAATCGCCCTATGCCCGCACCAAACAAATGGGCGAAGCCATATGTCGTGATTTCACCAATTTCCACAAAGACTTCAATACCATATTGCTCAGGTACTTCAACCCAGTAGGTGCGCATCCATCGGCGCTGATAGGCGAATTTCAGGACCTCTCTGAAAGTGTAGTACCGGTAATAACACAAACAGCTATAGGCAAGCGTAAAGAGATGACGGTGTTTGGCAATGACTATAACACACGCGACGGCTCTTGTGTGCGGGACTACATACATGTGATGGACATAGCCAATGCACACACCAGAGCACTCAAGTATATAATAGACGACCAGAACAAATCGAACTGTGAAGTATTCAATCTGGGTACAGGCAATGGGGTAACCGTACTGGAGCTGATAAGTGCCTTTGAAAAAGTAAGCGGTGAAAAGCTAAACTATAAAATAGGCGGAAGGCGCGAAGGCGATATCATAGAAGTATATGCCAATAACAACAGAGCCCGCAAACTACTGGGCTGGCAAACACAGTATGACCTGGAAGCCATGATGGATACGGCCTGGCGCTGGGAAAAGGTAGTAGCTGAGGCGAAAAAAAACGCTGAAGTATTGCAAAAATAACCGGGCCCGATTATGAATATACTACTGGTAGAAGACGAGCCAAGCATAGCCAATGTAATAAGCAAGGGACTGGGAGAAGCAGGCTATAAAGTGAGCATAGCGCCGGATGGTAATATTGGTTTTCAGATGGCAGTAACCCACACTTACGACCTGTATATACTGGATATAATGCTGCCCGGCATAAACGGACTGGAACTGTGCAGAATGCTGCGAAAAGCAAAGGACAACCGACCAATTCTATTGCTGACAGCACTTGGCACCACAGACAATATAGTAACCGGGCTGGAGAAAGGCGCAGATGACTATCTGATAAAACCATTCAAATTTGCCGAGTTGCTGGCCCGCATCAGAGCACTCTTACGGCGTAATTCTGAAAATTTTACTGAAGATAAGATATTAAGATTAGCCGGACTGGAATTGGACCCGGACGCTAAAACTGTAAAAAGAGAAAATACAGCAATCAACCTTACGTCTACTGAATACAGAATGTTGGAATACTTTATGAAAAACCAGCGCAGAGTAATATCCCGTATGGATCTGCTGGAGCATGTATGGGGTGTTGATTTCAATATGGCGACCAATGTGGTAGATGTATATGTGAACTATCTCAGAAAAAAAATAGATAAGGATTTTGAGCAAAAGCTGATACACACGGTAATAGGTATGGGATATATACTGAAGGACTCCTGAATATGACCATACAAAAGAAAACAACACTGATATTCACCGGCATCACTGCAGCCATTCTCCTGCTCACCTGCTGTGTAGCGTATTTTTTCATGATTGTTTTTGCGTTTCAGGATTTTTATAAAAGACTGGAAATAAGGGGCATCATTACCGCCAAAGCCCAGCTGGAGCAGCACCGGATAGACCTGGGTGAAATATACGCAGATATAAGACAGCAGCACCTGGAACCACTACCCGGAGAAAGAGAATACTTCTTTCCGGCAGACAGCCTGCTGATATTCACTAAGTCTAAAGCAGCCACAGGTATACCAGTGGCCTTTCTGGAAATGCTGAAAACCGGTAATGGAGCAAATTATAAAAAAGGAAATTTCTTCTATACAGGCATCTATTACTATGACCAGGACAAACCCTATATTGCAATAGTAGGTGCGCAGAATGATGACAGCATAAGGTATGCACGCAATCTAAGGTTGATATTGATAGCCTGTTTCCTGCTCGGAATAATAGTTGCCTACAGGTCCGGCATTTTCTTCTCTAAACATGCATTCAAGCCTGTACGAGAAATTATAGAAAAAGCAAAAACAATTGGCGCCGAGAATCTGCATCAACGGCTTGAATACCGAAAAGTAGGAGATGAAATCGCTGAATTAGCGTCAACCTTTAACGACATGCTCAGCAGGCTCGAAACCTCTTTTGAAACACAGAATAACTTTGTAAGTAATGCATCGCATGAGTTCAGAACACCGCTTACCTCTATATATGTTGAAGCGGATGTAGCCCTATCAAGACCCAGAAACATTCTGGAATACAGACATTCATTAGAGAATATACTTAATCAGGCAGAGAAGCTGCAGCAGCTTACAGACAGCCTGCTGAATCTGGCTCAAACAGGATTTGACGGTAAAAAACAAAACCTGAAAAAAGTAGAAATAGATGAACTGCTGATAGAAGTAAAGAACACTATAAATAAAATAATTCCGCAGAACAATGTGTGCGTACACATGGACAGTATGCAGGCAGAAGACAGTAACCTGACCGTAATGGGCAACTACCAGTTGCTAAAACTTGGGCTATCTAACGTGATAGAAAATGCCTGCAAATACTCTGAAAATAAAAAAGTGACTGTTACGGTTACCAAAAACAATAAGGAGTTGCAAATAAGAATAGAAGACCAGGGCATAGGAATACCGGAAAAAGAACTGAAATATATCTACGACCCATTCTTCAGGGCATCAAACACCGGTAAGTATGAAGGGTATGGTATAGGCCTGCCCCTTACCAGAAACATTTTCAGGCTACACAAAGGTGCTATAAACGTACACTCTAACGGCAAAACAGGTACCATAGTCACATTGTCGTTACCGGTTGCTTAGCGTATTTTCTTATTTCATTTTAATGTGGAACTTATGACATTATAATCCTTCTCTTATCTGGAACTTAATGCCTGACCCCACCTTTGCTATACTAAACAGATAGTATAAACAGCAAAATGAGGGATATAAAAAACGTACTGATACCTACAGATTTTTCTACCAGATCGCTGGAGACTATAGATCAGGTAGCAGACCTACTTCCAGAGAAACTGAATATCTACCTGTTTCATGCTTTCGATATGCCCGCCAGCCTGCTGGAAGCCATGTCTCGTGCTGGAATAAACGCGCACAACAACCTGATTACGGAAGAACTACGGCAGAAATGCAAGCGCATAAAAATAAACCACCAGAATATCACTAACATCTCCTTCAGAACTATGTATGGCACTACCAATGCAGTATTTGAGCATTACACAAAAGCCAATAATATCAATCTGATAGCACTACCAGCCGGATATAAGTTTGTTTCAATATTTAAGGATAGTGTGAACCCTGAAAGAATGTTTAAAAAATCGGGCATTGAAATACTGACTATATCTGCTGTGCCAATGACACCAAATGCTGCGCCGGAAAAAGCAATAAAAAAACAGGAAGCCATCTTTTGTAAAAACTGATCCTTCAATCCTAACGACGCCCACCACAACTCCACTAACAATCAATATAAAACATACTAATAATGAGGTATCCGGACACACCAACAACCATTGCAGGCAGGTTGAAGTTATTCTTTACTTTTTTTGATAGCCGGTGGGAGGATCTTCAGGCACACAATTGGAAATCAACCGTTTATCGCGACTTCAGTGCAGGGCTGATAGTAGCACTTACAGCAATACCCATGGCAATGGGGTTTGCCATGGCAATGGGTTTGCGGCCGGAACAGGGCATAATAGCCGGGGCTCTGGCATGCGTAGTAGGCCGCACTTTTGGCGGTTCCAAATACCAGGTATACGGGCCTACCGCGGCTTTCATACCAATAATTGCAGCGCTCATATCGAAGTATGGCGAACAAAATGGAGGAAGTGCTGCACAGGCACATGGCTATCTTGTGTTTGTATCTGTCATCTCCGGCGTTATACTGATGATACTGGGACTGGCCGGACTGGGGAAATATGCTAAAAAGGTTCCCAACTCAATAGTAGTGGGTTTTACAATTGGCATAGCAGTCACCATAGCATTTACCAATCTGGAGGATATATTGGGCGTAGAGAGTTTTGCCGATATAATAGGCACTGACGAAAACACACAGGGAGGATTAATGCACAACCTATACCTGGCAATGGGCAACATGAACAAGATTAACGTATGGTCAGTGATTATTGGTGTACTTACCTTTGTACTCACCAAGGTGTTACTGCGCATCTCTATTTTCATTCCGGCTCCATTGCTTGCAATAGCTGCCTCTACAACATTATCTGCAACGCTATTTGCCGACAAAGGAATAATATTAGTCAAAGACATTTACGGCTCCATTCCCAATAACTTTTTTGTGTTTACACCACCCGTGATACCTGCTATGACAGCGAGCATGCTGTTTGACGTAGTGTACTTTGTATTCGCTATCGTATTTGTATCAGGCATAGAAAGCCTGCTCTGCTCTTCTATGGCAGACAAGATGGCCAATAACACGAAAACACCGTTCAATCCGGATAAAGAATTCTGGGGACAAGGCCTGGTGCAGATAATTACCCCGTTGGTCAATGGGTTTCCGTGCACAGGTGCACTGGCACGCACAGCTACCAGTATCAAGGCAGGAGCACGTACACCACTTGCCGGATATTTCAAGGCAGCACTAAAACTGACTATGGCTTACTTTATTGCACCCTATCTGGAGATAATACCTATGGCATGCATAGGTGGTATACTGGTGTGGGTAGCCAGCAACATGATAAAACCATCTGAAATAAAGGAAATGAAACACGAAGGCAAGTTCGAATTTGCCATGATGTGTTTTACCGCCGTGATGGTGCCACTTACCAACTTTCTTACCGGTGTACTTTCTGCTCTGGCTATCTACTTTGTAATAAAAGCAGTGTACCCAAGACTAAGGAAAAAGAAAGTAAGTGCTTAAGAATATTAGCTGTAAACAGCAAAGGATGCTTATGCCACTTGTGTCTGATGGCGGTATAGTTTAGCATACCTTCCATTCAGTGCCATCAGCTCATCGTGTGTGCCCTGCTCTGCTATGGCGCCAGCATCGAGTATTATGATTTTGTCAAAGGTCCAGCTGGTGAAAATGCGGTGCGTGATGACAATAGTTGTTTTGCCGGGAAGAAAATCCTGCAGATTGGCAAGTATGGTTTTCTCTGTTTGGGTATCTACTGCCGACAGGCACTCATCAAGGAGCAGTATACCTGAGTTTTTGAGCAATGCACGGGCAAGCACCAGACGTTGTTTCTGGCCACCACTGAGCATCACGCCCCGCTCGCCTACCATAGTGTCGTAGCCCTGAGGAAATGAGTCTATGTCTTTATCCAGGTCTGCCATTCTTGCGGCTTCTTTTACCTCCGCATCTGTAGCAGCCTGCCTGCCAAATCGTATATTGTTGAAGATAGAATCAGAAAACAGATAGGCCTCCTGCGGCGTATATGCAATGCCATCGCGCAGGGTTTGGAGATTGTACTTTTTTACATTTTCTCCATCGATGCTCAATGCCCCTGTAGTAGTGTCGTACATGCGCAGCAGCAAGTGTGCCAGAGTAGATTTGCCCGAACCGGTTCTGCCAATAATAGCAACCCGTTCCCCTGCCTTTACAGCCAGTGAAAAGTTATTGAGTGCAGTGATGCCGGTGTGTGGGTATGTGAACGTAATATTGGCAAAAACCACATCGCCTATCGGTTGTTGCTGTATGGCATGAGGCGGAGAAACGATGGAGGGAACAGTATCCAGGAACTCATCTATCCGCTTTTGCGATGCGCCTGCACGCTGGGTCATACTGGCTACCATGCCTATACTGGAAATGGGGAACATCAGCATATTGATATAGATGACAAACTGGGCAATGTTGCCGGTGGTAATGTGCCCGTGAATAGCGAAGTAACCGCCTATGAGTACCGTGGACAACATGCTGAGCCCAATGAAGAGATTCATGGCAGGAAAGTAAACTGCTTCGGTCACCGAAAGGTTTATGGAGCTGTTTCGGTATGCGGCTGAAGCTGTCTCAAAAAAGCGCATCATATTGCGCTCCTGTACAAAAGATTTTATGACCCTGATGCCTGAGTAAGATTCCTGAGCGGTAGTGGTGAGTGTAGATAACTGCGCTTGTATCTTACCGCTTTTTTTAAAGATAATCCTGTTGACATAATAAATTGACAACGCAAGTAACGGTAGCGGTGCCAGCACACACATGGTGAGCATCACATCTACCCGCAGCATATCTATAGTGCAGAAAATGACCAGAAAAACCACTGATGTAAAATACATGACAGACGGACCGGTATACATGCGCACCCGGGACACATCTTCTGAAATGCGGTTCATAAGATCACCGGTGAAGTTTGACTTAAAGAATTGTGTATTCAACCGCTGATACTGGGCATAAATCTCGTTCTTCTGGTCGTACTCTATATGCCGCGACATCACAATGATTGTCTGGCGCATCATAAACATAAAAAAGCCGCGCAGTAAAGCTAACCCCAGCAGCAACATACCCCCTCTGAACACTACCCCGAAAATTTCCTTTTTGTCGCCAGTACCACCTGCCATTTTTGACACCTGATCCAGAATATCCTTTATAACATTGCCGGGCATAACCGCAAACTTGCTGGAGACTGCGACAAACACGAGACCCAGCAACAAACGCCACTTATACTTGAGGAAATACTTATTAACGGAACGAAGACTCTTCATGGAGGGGGCAAAGGTCGGGATTTCGCAGGGAAAAACCCTTTGCACATAGCAAAACAATGTGAAATGAATAGCATTTCAATAATAATAGGCGAAGTGGTCATATATTTAGGCCGGCATTTACAAGCCATTGCTATTCATGCTGGTATCGGTCATCATTGTCAACTATAATACTTTTCAGATTACCTGCAACTGTATTGAAAGCGTACTGCTTCATACAAAGCAAGTACCCTGCGAGATAATACTTGTAGACAATGCATCGCCTGCGGACAAACCTGATGATTTTTTGCTGAAATTTCCCGATATCACACTCATCAAAAGCAAGGAAAACGGAGGTTTTGCGAAAGGCAATAATATAGGCATAGCAGCAGCTCGGGGAGATATTATACTACTGCTGAACTCTGACACGATATTAACAGAAGACAGTATAAGCATTGCCGCCAATACACTTGTAAAGAGCACGGACATAGGTGCGCTGGGAGTGCGGCTGGTATATACTGATGGGGGCCTGCAACATACCGCCAGAAAGTTTAGAAGTATAAAAAACGAATTACTTGATTTGTGTCGCCCTGTGCTGAAATTGTTACCCTATCAGAAGCGATCACAGCTTATGCTCAATCAGTATTTTCGGGGCAACTATGACACTTACTGCGACTGGGTGAGTGGTGCTTTTATGATGTTCAGAAAAGATATCCTTAACAAGCTGGAGAGTAACAAACTGGACGAACGGTTCTTTATGTATGGCGAAGACCATCTGTGGTGTTACCAGTTTGCGGTGCTTGGGTACCGTAGTTACTATCTATCTGCTACTACAGTCATACACATACACAATGCCAGTACGGCACCGTCCAAGCAATTGCAGTTGCTTAAAAAAATGCTTGCACTGGAATTGGATATAATGGAATACCGAAAGGGCAAATCTCTTTACTATTACTGTTTCGCTCTTATACTTACCGCAAAAGAAATGCTACGGTATTACATAAAGATAGCAGCGTACAAGGTCTTTGGGTATAGGATAAAGTAAAGTCAGGAATGGAAGAGGTCTAATTACCTCAACTACTTAGTTTGCTCAACAACCGTTTCTGTATCACATTTCGAACGAGCTTGAAGGGCGCACCTATAAAACTCACTAATATGGCCAGTATAAGCCTGGGGTGCCAGCCAAATACGCTAATATTGATGCGTATGTGCTTTAAGATAGCACCAAATTGCAGCAGACAGAGCATATTGTAAATGCTCCTGCCGGTTGTTTTGAACTGCAGGGGGAGCGGTGAATAATATTTCTTTCGGGCAGCATCAAAACCAATGTTCAATACTGCGGATACACAATTTACTATTTTGTCGTTATCATTATTGTACAGCTCTATTACTTTATCGGTACTTAAACCGCATCGCTCAAAATCGCGGGATATAGGATTGACCCAATAAGCGTAAGGGTCTAATATCTGTACCATCGGCAGTAGCTTTCCTGCGTCAGAAGTAGATATCCATGTAATACCGCTGGAGCACCCCAATAGTAATGTGCAGTGGTGGGTAAGTGCTGCTGTTTCCCTCAGAGTGAGCGAACTGCCGTCTATTATTTTGCCGTTTTCTTCAATCTTGATGTTGGACGACAATATGATAGCTGTGTCTTTGTTCTCTGTAACCCTGTACGCTATGTCTATTGCCTGAGCAGGTGTGATGGCTACCTGCCCGCTTTGTGGGGCAAATTCAAACAATATTATGTTCCTGAAAGTGTTAAGTTTTTTTGACACGGCAAACTCCTGCACACGCAATAGCTCGGTATCTGACAAACGCAATACTGGTGTTACCGGAACGGTAATAGGGCGACCATATCCCCGAAAGATTGCAGAGCGTACATTGCCATCGTAGTTGGCAAGATTGTCGTCAATTATTTGTGTAAATATCACCTCGTCAAACCTGCCGTATTTGTCTGTTTGTGCCAAGTCTTTTCTCAAACGGCGCACAATGCCGGTAGCAGTAGCTCTGGATACATCGGGTATTTCCAGTACAGCATCTACATAGGGGTTGTTTTCAATAATCCGTTTGCAAAATGTTGCTATTGCCCATGTAAGGTGGCAACCGGGATAATCCTGCTTTATTTGCCGAGCCACAGCAGTTGCATACAGGCAGTCGCCGTTTGACATAAGCTGGAGCAAGATTATTTTTTTAGGCTCAGCCATTGTCTGTCATCATCATTTTAGCCAAAGAAGAAAAAGATACAACCGGCGTCCACCCAAGTGAAAAAATAGTAGTAGGGTCGGCAACAAGTGTCTGGTATTCAGATACAAAATGCTCGTCCTGCACCACATAATTTTTCCAGTCTTTACCTATCAGCCCAAAGCACTGCTGCAACCACTCGTCGATAGAATAAGCCTCACCGGAGCCTATAGTGGCTTCAAAAACAGCATCCTGCTGCACCAGTGCCAACGCGCCATTTATTATGTCGCCGGCAAACGCCCATTCTTTTTTTACACGCACATCGCCAATCAATAATTTTTCATCGCTGCCGGCAGCTATTCTCCGGGCTGCCATTGCTATTTTCTTGCTCATGTGCCGTTCAGGGCGCATCGGGCTCTCGTGGTTGAAGAAATAACCTACATAAACCCGAATACCTAAAGACCTATAATAACGTGCTGCATATACCGATTGTATGCGGCTTACTGCATATGGGCTGGTTGCCTCAAACGGATCTGTTTCTTTGATGGGATTTCCGGTGTTGTGAAACTGAAGCCCGCTACCTGAAAGGAAAACCCGGGTATGTGGTGCATGTATCCTTACGGCCTCCAGAATATTCAGCGTGCCGGTGCAAATAGTCTCGTGGTTTTCAAACAAAGCATCGTGCCGCGTGGTTGAATTTGCTGCAAGATTAAAAATAAAATCCGGTTGCTTTTGCCTGATTAGTGCTGCCACCTGCTCATAATTTCTTACATCTACCGGCAACCAGTTTCCCGACCTCGACGTACCGGTCACAGTAATGTTTTTGCTGTGCAATAATTCAGAAAGGTAGTATCCATCCTGTCCGTTTGCTCCGAATATTATTGCGTTGGGCATTATTTAGTAACAATTTCCAATTTAGGTAATGGGAATATAAATCCGGTACCCTCATTGAGTGATGCCTGTTCCCGCTCCAGAAATTCTGTTTTGAAATGCCAGGGAAGTACAAGGTAATAATCGGGCTTCATAGCCCTCGATTCTTCTTCGCTGATTATGGGTATATCGGTACCCAGTGTACGGGCACCATATTTATCGGGGTTTCTTTCTGCTGCAAAATCTATGAGGTTTTTATCTATGCGACACCATTGCAGAATAGTGTTTCCTTTTGTAGAGGCACCGTATATATGTATGCGCTTGCCACTTGCCTTCAGTTTTTTCAAGGCATCGTAAAGCTCAATCTTTGTTTGGTTTATTCTCTGTTGAAATTCCAGATACGGCTTATCTGTATCCAACTCCAGATCAAATTCTGCCAGTCTGGTATCATTTATCAGTTTATCATTTTCGGCATTGTTATAGGCATTGCAGGTTTCGTGCGTGGCATAACATCTGATACTGCCGCCGTTAATATCATTGAACAGTATTTTAAACACCTTCATGCCGGCCAGTTTCAGAATGTGCTCTATCACGGCCAGACTGTAATACTCCAGATGCTCATGACAAAGTGTATCGTAAGAGTCGAGCCGCAGCATCTCCGGCATATAAGACATCTCAAATATCCAGATACCATCATTGACTAATAACTTCTTTATTCCTTTTACAAAATCTACCGGTTGCTCCAGGTCGTAGAACATGGCTATAGATGTTATGGCATCCAGCTTCTTATCGCCCAGTATGTCAAACAGCTTTGCAGAAGGAAAAATGTCCTGTACTACAGTAGTATTCTTTAGTGCGATTTCCTGTGCAATATCTGACGGATCTACACCATACTTATTCCAGTTTTCGGGGTAATTGGCAAGCAAAGTGCCATCATTACAACCGATATCCAACACACCCGCTGAGGGTTTATTGATTATGTCCTGCACAGATGTTGCTATTCCTTTCAGATGGGTGCGCATTGTATTATTGGTACCAGACCTGTACCAGTATGCGGCATATAGGATCTCAGGCGGCACAGAATGTTCCATTTGCAGCAAACCACAAGCGTTTTCATCCTGCTGCGGATCGCACCTCAACAGTGTACAGGGAATTTTTCTTGTAGAAGGCATTTCTTTGCCCGGCTTTATAAAAGATCCCTGCAAATACTGTTCTCCCAAATCTATGACCTTTGTTAACGAAGGGGAACCACATACCCTGCATGTGTTTCTTTTCCTGATGTGCATATTATAGAATGTTTTTTATTGTTGTTGCAAACTGACGATCTATCTCGTCGATACACTTATTTCTTTCCAGATTCAGATGTGCCAGTTGTCGCACCACATTATCCTTTTCTGATACCGGCACATTTTCAAACTCATATACTTTTTCCTGCTCGTGCCATAGCTTACAGTTCACATCTGCCAATTCAGAAAAGACGGCGCCTATTGTACCGGTGATATCCCTAATGGTGTTACCTTCTTTTTTGTATACTTTGTTGGCTGCGAACGACAGTTTTTCTATTGGAATATTACCACTGGCAGCTCTGCTCACAAATTCGTCTATTTCCTGTTGCAACATTTGCTCCTGTGCTGAAAGGCTTTCTAAACGGGCCGGGTCTTCAGAGTGATATTGTTTCAGCTTTACAATAGTGAGTTTATCGCAAAGCATTCCAAGTGTTTCGGACATGGGTTAATGCTGATTTTATTAGACAGAAATACGGTAAATCTATAAACTTTAACCCTCATTTCAAAAAATGAAAAAGATGGCAATATTAGTACTCAGTAAGTAGTTAGGTCGCAAGACGGAGCGCCGTCATTATGCTACTATTTACTGGTGTTCATTCAGTATGTTGTACCCTGAAGCTCTCAGCAGTAGTTCTTTCCTGTAATGCTCCATATCTGCATCTACCATTTCCTTTACTATCTGGCTTAGGTTGTATTCAGGCACCCACCCCAGTTTTTCTTTTGCTTTTGTGGCATCGCCCAGCAGCAAATCTACCTCTGTAGGGCGGTAGTATCGTTCGTCTATCTCTACCACTACATCACCTGCCTTCACCTTACAGTCGGCAGCTGCAGAAACAACTACGGCAATTTCAGCTACTCCTGAGTTTTCAAAAGCCACCTCAACACCCGCATTCCGGAATGCCATTTTTACAAAATCTCGTACAGAAGTAGTAACACCCGTAGCAATCACAAAATCTTCCGGCTCCGGCTGTTGCAGCATCAGCCACATGGCCACTACATAATCCTTGGCATGTCCCCAGTCGCGCTTGGCATCCAGGTTTCCAAGCCATAATTTCTTTTTCAGTCCCAATACAATTTCAGCAACTCCTCTGGTTATCTTTCTGGTTACAAAGGTTTCGCCACGGCGGGGGCTTTCGTGGTTGAAAAGTATACCATTGCAGGCATACATACCATAAGCTTCTCTGTAATTGACAGTTATCCAATAAGCATACAGTTTGGCTACAGCATAAGGAGAACGTGGATAAAATGGTGTGGTTTCGGTTTGCGGTACTTCCTGCACTTTACCATAAAGCTCAGAAGTAGAAGCCTGATATATTTTAGTCTTTTTTTCCAGGCCCAATATGCGAATCGCCTCCAGTATCCTCAGCGTGCCTATACCGTCAGTATTTGCCGCATACTCCGGCTCCTCAAAACTTACCTGTACATGGCTCATAGCCCCTAAATTATAGATCTCATCGGGCTGCACTTCCTGTATGATTCTTATAATATTGGTGGAATCCGTAAGGTCGCCATAATAGAGTTTGAATTTGATATCCTGCTCGTGTACATCTTTGTAGAGATGGTCTATTCGGGCAGTGTTGATTAATGATGTGCGCCGTTTTATACCATACACTTCATATCCTTTCTCCAGCAGTAATTCTGCCAGATATGCTCCATCTTGTCCTGTTATCCCGGTTATTAGGGCCTTTTTCATTAGGCTGTATTTTAAAGTATGTAAACCGATGTCCCTGTTTGATTCCAAGGGACACGGTTGTATAATAGTATGTTACCTTATTAGTTTGTCAAATTGTAATCTGGAACAAAAAATTGTATTTACATGCGTATCAGCATATATAAAATATCCTTTTGATGCCATTAAATCCAGTACACTTTTTCTTTTTGTCAATTCGCGGTTCACATTAAAGTTCACCGTTTCTACACATACCAATAGCGGTTGATATTTGTTGAAATCAAACGTCTGAAGAATAATTTCATCCAGACCTTCTACGTCGAGCGAAACAATAGTTGGTGCCTCAGTAAAATTTTCTTCTATAACCTTATTAATACCCTTTAAAGGCATTTTAATAACACTTTTTATAGGGAAACCTTCCTTTTCATAATCCAGTGCATCCTGTTTCGAGAAGGTATTCATGCCACAATGCGCCTCTGAAAACATATAATAGTCTGCTTCGCTCTGCTCTGTACTGCTAATACCGAAATTGAGACAGGTATCGTTTGGACGTATCTTTCTTATCTTGTTGTATAGCACAGCATTGGGCTCTATAAGTACGCCTCTATTTCCTCTCAGGTAGAAATTATAGGTATTACTGCCATTAATGGGGTCGTTGGCGCCAATATCAAGGTAGGTGATATTAGTTACACCAAACCGCTGCAGCATCTGCATCATTATTATATCCTCCCCAAACTGAGAAAATGATACTTTTCCAATGCCCTTCATTATAGGCCAGAATGATTTTAGCTTTCTGGCTATTCTATTTATTTTTTGTGACATTTAATAAAGATAATTTGTAGGCATCGCTATACACTAACAACCCAAAAGTAAATAAATCCGTTGGTACCTGTATAGTTTTGTACTTTACTTGTATTAGCTACCTTTGTTTATATGGGTATTGTCTTTCGGCAATCAGCGAAAAATTCAATAGTTGTTGGCATTGGTGCGCTTCTGGGTGCGCTCATAATGTGGCTATCTACTACCTATATAGGCAAGAGAGAATTTGGATTTATCGGCACCTTCACAAGCTATGCCGTTACGCTTTCACAAATGTTGCTATTAGGGCTGAATAGTACCCTTGTGGTATATATTCACCGATTTTCGGAAGATGAACGAAAAAAGAAATTACTTATTACCTGGTGTTTTATTCTCCCCGGCATTATAGCCGCTACAGCCGGGCTCTGTTATCTGCTCCTTAGAGATTGGATATTGGGTCATTTTCAGCCAGATGACCAGCCGTTTATGGAGCAGTACTTTGTATGGCTACCGATATTCACGCTACTTTTTATATATATGGTATTATTTGAGCAATACCTGGGATCGCAAATGAAAGTTGCAGTGTCTGCATTTATGCGCGAGGTAGTTTTACGCATTGCAAGTATAGCTCTTATCATTTTATTTGGTTTCGGATATATAGATTTTCACACACTTGTCATAGGGTCTATTCTTGTTTATTTGTTGCCTTTGACTATACTGTTACTACTTGCATTGAGAACTAAGGGGTTCGGCTTGTCTTTCACTTCAAGCCATTTTTCAAAAGATGAGTATGTAGAAATGGCGAAATTTTCCTGGTATCATTTTCTGATGGCTGCATCCATATTGCTTATTGGGTATATGGATGCATTATTACTCCCTCTTTATGATCACGACGGTTTTAGGGCCGTTGCAGTTTATAGGATACCTGTGTTCTTTATATCCTTTCTGCAGCTACCACTGAAGGCACTAATGCCGGCAAGCTTTACGGTGCTTGCAAAGGCGTTTGCCGAAAATGACCGGGCAAAGGCTGCCGATCTGTTTCTGCGTTCGTCCAACAATATTTTTATTGCTACGGTGTTTATTGCGCTGATTTTGTGCTGTAACCTGCAAAATGTAGTAAGGGTGATACCGGAAGGCTACTCTGAGATAATACCGGTATTTATGATACTGTTCATTGGGCAAATGGTAAATATTGTGACCGGCATGAATGATCAGGTACTTTCTATTACCAACTACTACAAATTCAACTTCTACTTATCCCTTCTACTAATTGGGGTTTTGTTTTTACTTATAAGAATATTAGTACCGCATTACAGTATATATGGTGCAGCGTGGAGCACCACCATAACCATTATCATCTTCAATACCGCTAAGTGTCTGTTCGTATGGAAAAAACTGCAAATGCTGCCATTCTCAAAGAACACCTTACTGGTAATATTGGCAGCTATTCCGGCCCTCGCAGTGGGATACTTCTTCCCTAACCTGTTCAATCCGCTACGGCACGTTTATGTTCATGCCTTTAGCGACGCGGCTATCAGAAGCATTGCTATTACTATCGTCTATTTTCTGATGCTGCTATGGCTGAAACCATCTGCTGACCTGCAAGAATACCTGTCGTCAATTAAAAAGAATAAACGATTGTTCTAGTGTTGAAAATACACATTATTAAAATATCACTCAGGTAAGGGAGAATGGGTCAATATTGTGCCTAAATTGTGCTTACACAGCTTATTTTACTTGTTTTTACACGAAATAATAATTTATATATTTAAAAATGCACGCCACAAACTACTAATAACTGTACATAATCTCAATTTTTCGCATAAATTTGCCGACCTTAACAAAATACTTAGCATAATACACAATACAAACCAACAATGGCTGTAATACAAACAATCAGGAATAAGTACGGAAAAGTAGCAGGCGGAGTTATCGCAGTTGCGCTTGTAGGCTTTATCGTATCCGACGCTACAAGCGGTTCTTTTGCCTCAATGTTTAGTGGCAGGGATCCTAATGTAATGAAGATCAACGGAAGTAAAATAGACCCCAAAGAATACTCGATCAGGGTAAAGGAATACGAAGTATTGTATACTATGTACAATCAAGGTCGCAACCTTGACGATGCCACCCGTGCACAAATGAACGAGCAATTGATTCAGATGATGGTTTATGAAGCCGTTGTGAATGAAGAATGTGAGAAACTGGGCATACAAATTACCGACGCTGAAAAAAATGAACTGATATACGGTGTTAATGCGCACCAGATGGTTCAGAATTTTCAGATTGGTGGTCAGCAAATATTTAACGACCCACAAACCAAATCTTTTGATCCGGGACGTGTAAAAGGACTGGAAAAAGAACTGAAGGAAAGTGGCGACAAGATAGACCCGGATGGCAGAGTACGCGAGCAGTGGGCATCTGTAGTGGCTTATGTAAAGCGTGCAGGTCTGGTACAAAAATATAACAGCCTGTTTTCAAACGCTGCTTATGTGCCTAAGTATCAGATGAAGCGCACTATGGCTGAGCAAAACGCAAATGCATCTATCCGCTATGTAAAAGTTCCGTTCACATCCGTATCAGATAATGATGTGAAAGTGACAGACGATGACATAAAGACTTACATGCAGCAGCATGCTGCAATGTATACCAACGACGAAGCTACGCGTTCTATCGAATACGTATCCTTTGATATCGTTCCTGCATCGGCTGATACTGCACGCGTTATAGAATCTCTGGAGCAAATCAGAGCTGACTTTGCTGCTACCAAAGATCACGAAACATTTGTGAACAGCAAGAGTGACCAAATGAACTCTTACACTAAAGCATACTATAATAAACGTACACTTACATCGCGCAGCGCAGATACTATTATGCAGTTGCCTGTAGGTGAGATATATGGTCCTTATTACGAAAACGGCAGCTATAATCTGGCTAAAGTAACAGACAGAAAAACATTGCCTGACTCTGTGAAACTGCGCCACATACTTGTAAAAACCAAGGAGCAGGGCAATGACGTAAAAACGGATAGTGCTGCAAGCATGAAAATAGACAGTGCTATTGCTGCTGTAAAAGCCGGTGGCAAGTTCGATTCGGTGGTAAGAGTTTTCTCAGAAGATGATCCTAGCAAAGGAGGAGAATACACATTTACACTGATGGACAGACCTAATATCTCTTTGGAGTTCGGTGATTTTGTATTTGAAGGAAAAGCAGGCGAGAGCAAAAAAGTAAAAGTATCGAACGACAACTATGCAGGCTACCACTATATAGAGATACTGGAACAAAAAGGAATAGCACCAAGCGTACAGATAGCCCTGGTTGCTAAGAGCCTAGTGCCTAGTGACAGCACCGTAAACGCACTCTATGGAAAAGCAAACGAGTTTGCCGGTAAAAACACTACTTCTGATGCATTTGATGCTGCTGCTAAGAAACAAAACTATGATAAGCGGATTGGTGACAATGTAAAAATCAACAGTTTCAACATAAACGGACTTGGACCGGCACGCGAAGTAGTAAGATGGATGTATGAGCACAAAGTAGGTGAAATATCATCAGTATTTCAGCTTGGCGATGAGCGCTATGTAGTAGCAAAACTTGCTGCAGTACACGAAAAAGGCATTAAGCAACTTACACCTGTAGACCGCCCAATGCTGGAGCAAAAAGTAAAGGAAGAAAAGAAAACCGAACTGATTGCAAAAAAATATAGCGGAAAATCGCTTGATGCGATTGCAGCCGAAACACAACAAACTGTGCAGCAGAGCGATACTGTAGTACTTGGCGGAGCTTATGTAACTAATCTGGGTTATGAACCAAAAGTCGTTGGTTACACTTTCAATACTTCATTCCAGCCCAATACCGTATCACCAGGTATCAAGGGTCAGGGTGGCGTATACTTCATCACAGTGCTTAACCGTGTAAATAATCCTTTACCTCCGGATGGTGGCATGATGGATCAGATTATAGCCCAGCAGCGCAGCCAGCAGGAAAGACAAATGAGAAGTTCTATAGAACAGGGTCTGCAGAAATCGCTGATTAAAAAAGCTAAGGTGGATTACTACCCTTCGAATTTTTAACCACACTAGAATACTTTGAGAACTAAAAAAGGTCGCTCCCATACAGGGGCGACCTTTTTTAATTGCCTGACAATCTTCCGTACTACTTCAGCAGTATATATGTCTCAAAGTCTTTTTTAGTAATTGTTTTGTCAGAGAGGATAATAAGCCTCTCTACTACATTGCGCAGCTCGCGTATATTGCCCGTCCAGTTGTGTTGTTTCAGCGCCTCTATCGCAGCCTTTTCTATTTCCTTTTGTGGCTGCTTATATTCCTCACTTATATCTTTCATAAAATGGGCGATAAGTGCCGGTATATCATCTCTGCGGGCATTGAGCGGTGGCACAGGTATCAGTATCACACTCAGGCGATGATAAAGATCGAGCCTGAATTTCTTCGCTTCTACTTCTTCCAGCAGATTCTTATTAGTAGCTGCCAGTACCCGCACATCTACTTTTATTTCTTTCTCGCCGCCTACACGGGTTATCTTGCCTTCCTGTAACGCACGCAGCATCTTTGCCTGTGCATCCAGATGCATATCCCCTATCTCATCCAGAAACAGTGTACCACCATTGGCCTGTTCAAACTTACCGATGCGCTGTTTGATAGCCGATGTAAAAGAACCCTTTTCATGTCCGAAAAGCTCACTCTCTATCAGCTCAGAAGGAATAGCAGCACAGTTTACCTCTACTATGGGACCATTGGCACGGCCGCTGAGGTCATGTATACGCCGGGCCACCAACTCCTTACCCACACCGTTTTCGCCTGTTATCAGCACCCGTGCGTCGGTAGGGGCTACCTTGGCTATGGTTTCCTGTATACGCATCATGGGCTCGCTGTCTCCTATCATCTCAAAACCGCGGGATATGCGCTTGCGCAATTGTTTGGTTTCTACCACCAGCGACTTCTTATCCATCGCATTGCGAATGGTTATCAGCAGGCGGTTGAGGTCCGGCGGCTTGGATATATAGTCATAAGCACCTTTCTTCACCGCATCTACCGCAGTTTCTATAGTGCCATGACCCGATATGACGATGAATGGAATGTCGGGCTTCTCCTGCCTGGCTATCTGCAATACTTCCATGCCATCCATCTTGGGCATCTTTATGTCGCAGAGTATACAGTCGAAGTTACTCTCCTTTATCTTTTTTGCACCTTCAGCACCATCGGCGGCCTCATCTACCGTGAAGCCCTCGAATGTGAGTATCTCTATCAGTGCTTTACGGATAGCTTTTTCGTCGTCTATTATCAGTATGCTTTGTGCCATGTTGTAAGGAGTAAAAACCAGAATGTAAAAATCACGAATTCAATTAGTAACGGCAATTTACGAACTGATTTGCATTATACTGTAATTGCTACTGCATTATACCGTAATTGTGTTAAAGTGCAGATAATTCTGCAAATTTGTCAGGTATTTCGGAAAGGCACACGATTTGCATAGATGTATGTACATCTAATTTTTAAAACTTACAATTATGGCAACAATAGTTTTTCACCCGGCCAACGAACGCGGACATGCAAACCACGGATGGCTGGACGCACACCACTCTTTCAGCTTTGCAAGCTGGTACGACCCCACCCGCATACACTTTGGCGAGCTGCGCGTGCTCAACGATGATATAGTAGCCGGCGGAAAAGGCTTTGGTAAACACCCGCACGACAATATGGAAATCATTACCATCATACTGGATGGGGTGCTGGAGCATCAGGACAGTATGGGGCACAAGCAGACGATAGTACCGGGAGAAGTACAGGTAATGAGTGCAGGAACAGGTGTATTCCATAGCGAGTATAACCACCAAGCCGACAAAGACGTAAACGTATTACAGACATGGATATTCCCCAACAAGCGGGGTGTAACACCACGCTATGACCAAAAAACATTTGCCGCAGAAGAAAGGATAAACAAACTGCAGACACTGGTATCGCCAATAGAAAATGATGACCCGGGACTGAAGATACATCAGGATGCATGGATATACCGCACTACACTGGAGGCTGGCAAAACACTGACGCATAAGCTGCATAGCCTCCAGCACGGGGCATACCTCTTTGTGATAGATGGCAATGTAAGCGTAGGATCACAGCAACTAAAAAGACGTGATGCTCTGGGCATAAGCGAGACAGACGCACTGGATATGACCGCAAGCGCAACAAGCGACATAATGATATTTGAGGTGCCCATGGTTAGATAACGGCAACATCATGCTGACGGTATACTGCCGGGGTTGTATTCTTCCTATTCTGCACCGGTCGGGCTAAGGTTTGATGATTGCAATATCTGGTTCCCGAATGCGGTTACACCCAATAATGATGGTAAGAACGATCTGGCTGGGGTAAGGGGCAATCTGGGATACTACACAGACTTTTCGCTCGGCATCTATAATCGCTGGGGCGAGCGCGTGTACTATACCGAAGATATCTACACAGGCTGGAATGGCATCTATAAGGAAGTAGAGCAGGAACTTGGTGTTTATTTTTACATGATATTCTATAACCTTCACGTAAAGAAAAGCATGCTGAAAGGAGAATTAACTTTGATAAGGTATTGTCTTTCATAAGTCATCCCTTGCTTCAAAACAACATCTTGTACACATCTTCTACTTTATTCACCATCTTTATCTGTATCTTATAGTTCTTGGTATCCAGCCCCTTTGCATTAGCCTTGGGTATGAATATCACATCCATGCCCAGCTTATCCGCTTCGGCTATGCGCTGGTCGATACGGTTTATGGCACGTATCTCTCCGCTCAGTCCTATCTCGCCTACCAGGCAAATATTGGACGGAAGTGTCTTGTCTTCGTAGGAGGAGAGCAGCGCACACACTACTGCCAGCTCTATAGACGGGTCTTCTATCTTAAGCCCTCCGGCTATATTCACAAACACATCCTTTGCGCCAAAATGAAATCCGCCGCGTTTCTCCAGCACCGCCAGCAGCAGTTGCAGCCGCCGCAGGTCAAAGCCGCTTACGGTGCGCTGCGGCGTGCCATACACCGCCTGCGTCACCAGTGCCTGCACCTCTATCATCAGCGGGCGCGATGCCTCCATAGTGGCAGCTATGGCTATACCACTCAAGGGCTCATCGTGCTGCGATAATAAAATCTCTGACGGATTGGATACAGGCCGCATACCCGACTGTACCATCTCATATATACCCAACTCGGCTGTAGAGCCAAAACGATTTTTGAGGGTACGCAGTATGCGATAGGCATAGTGCCGGTCTCCTTCAAACTGAAGTACCGTGTCCACCATGTGCTCCAGTACCTTGGGTCCGGCAATAGCTCCATCTTTGGTTATATGACCTATGATGCACACCGGAATGTTGGTCGACTTGGCAAACCGTTGCAACTCAGCAGCACACTCCCGCACCTGCGACACACTGCCAGCCGCAGATTCTACATAGGGCGACTCCAGCGTTTGTATAGAATCTATTATCAGTAATTGCGGTCTTATCTTTTTTACTTCGTTGAAGATGGTAGTAGTATCGGTAGCAGTAAGCAGGTATAGGTTATTGTTCTTAATAGCTATGCGGTCGGCACGCAGTTTTATTTGTTGTTCGCTCTCCTCGCCCGATACATAGAGGGTTGTGATATTACTCCACTGTAGCGCACATTGGAGGAAGAGGGTACTCTTGCCTATACCCGGGTCGCCGGCTACCAGTATCACAGAGCCGGGCACCATGCCACCACCCAGCACACGGTTCAGCTCGGCATCGGGTGCCATCATTCGTGCTTCCTGTGTGTGTATTACTTCATCCAGCTTATGTGCCTTGCGTTTTTCTTTTCCGTCACCGTCATCCCAGTTCACTGCGTCGGGCTTTCCCTTCTCATCACGCTGCACTACTTCTTCCACAAACGAATTCCATGCTGCACAAGACGGGCACTTGCCTGTCCACTTCGGAGTTTCATAACCACACTGCTGACAGAAGAAAGCTGATTTAGTTTTTGCCATTTGCAGTAAAGATACAACGCACAAACATATAGGGAGTGAGGAGTGAAAACTTCTTGGGCTGGTACAGAAATAAACTGCAAAACAGTATCACTTTGAGGGGAGCTGATGGGGATAGATTCAGGAGTTCTTCTAAAATAACAGAGCCGCCGGAGGAATCCAGCAGCTCTTACTTACTAACCCATTAAATTCACAACTTGGCACAAATATACTACCAGAGCGGGTAGCAAAAAAATGGAATTGTCGTACCAAGCAATCACTTTTATAGATATAACGCTAATAAATATTTCAAATATCTTTCCTGTTGAAATTGGCAACTTTACCCATAAAGTCCATTCGAATTATTCAATATAGTCGGAAAATATTAAACATTGCGTTATTATATAATTTAAAATAACAGCCTCATGTTATGACATTTTAATATGCTTTTATATAGATAATGTCATTATATGAAAGATACATTTCGGCGAAATGACAGACTAACCGTAATTTGCAACTCCTAAAAAGACGATAATGAACAACATATATACTACTCTCGAAGTAAAAGAAAGAAGGCTTCTACCCGCAGATTTTAAACTTACAGATTGGAATGCACTGCAACCCTTTTTCGAGGAACTGGTAAACAGAGAGATAACCAATAAGGAACAACTGAACAAGTGGCTGGCTGATGTAAGTGAACTGGAAGCAGTGATAAGTGAGGATGCCTGCTGGCGACAAATACGCATGACCTGCGATACTACCAATACAGAATACGAAGCGGCATTCACCTACTTCTGTATGGAGATAGAACCTAAAATGAAACCTTATGGATTTGAGCTCAATAAAAAACTGCTCGAATGTCCGTTTATAAAAGACCTCGACAACAACCGATACTTCCCCTACCTGCGCAGTGTAGACAATGCTGCAAAACTATACCGGGAGGCAAACGTGCCCCTGCAGGCCGACATGAGCCTGTTGGCGCAGCAATATGGTGTGATATCCGGTGCTATGAGCGTAGAGGTAGATGGCAAAGAATACACCCTGCAGCAGGCAGCAAAATTCCTGCAAAGCCCTGACCGCTCTTTGCGCGAAACAGTGTTTAGCAAAGTTGCCAGCCGTAGGCTCAATGACAAAAATACGCTCAATGAACTATTCGATAAACTGCTGGCTATACGCCAACAGATAGCGGCAAATGCAGGCTTTGATAATTACAGAGATTACAAATTCAGAGAGCTCGGCAGGTTCGACTACACTGTCGAAGATTGCTTTGCTTTTCATCAGGCAGTGCGGGAGCATATAGTGCCGCTACAGGCTTTGCTTATCAGACACCGTCAGCAAAGGTTAGGTGTAGACAAGATGCGCCCGTGGGATACCGATGCTGAGCCAATGGGCACTGAGCCGCTCCGCCCATTCAGCGATGGCAAGGACCTGACAGAGAAAACTCTGGAGGTGTTTAACCGCTTGTCTCCTTTCTTCAGTGGCTGCCTCCGTACCATGCAGTCTATGAACCGCCTGGACCTGGAAAGTAGAAAAGGGAAAGCCCCCGGAGGATACAACTGCCCGCTGGCAGAGACCGGTGTGCCATTTATATTTATGAACGCTGCCGGTACTATGGGTGATGTGATCACCATGATGCACGAAGGTGGTCATGCAGTTCACTCCTTCCTCTCACACCAGCTACCGCTCACTGCATTCAAGGAATACCCGATGGAAATAGCAGAGCTGGCCAGCATGAGCATGGAGCTGTTCTCTATGGAGCATTGGGATGTATTCTTTGCCAATGATACCGAACTACGCCGGGCACAACTGGAAGAAATGGAACGGGTAATATCTGTGCTGCCATGGATAGCCACCATAGATAAATACCAGCACTGGTTGTATACCAATCCCGGACATACTGTAGCACAAAGGGAAGCAGCTTGGCTGGAGATACTGGGCGAGTTTTCTACCGGGGTTACAGACTGGAGCGGACATGAAGAATACCGTACCAATTTCTGGCAAAAACAATTGCATCTTTTTGAAGTACCCTTCTACTACATAGAATATGGAATAGCCCAATTGGGTGCTGTGGCAATGTGGCGGCAATACCGTGAGCATAAAGGGCAGGCACTGGAGAATTACAAAAGCGCACTTAGCCTTGGCTACACCAAAACGCTGAAAGAACTATATACCACAGCCGGAATAAAATTCGACTTCTCTCCTGCATATATAAAAGAGCTGGCAGATTTTGTAACACCTGTTTTGAAGGAGATGGGTGTGAAGTAGAAAAACGAATAAATCCATAACTTTACTATAGAAAATACAGCTTATGCCTGCACAAACGATAGATAACCAGATATTGCACTCTTTGCCGTTACTGGAGATGGATCAAAAGAAATCGCTGCTCTCAGTGATAAGATCTTTTTTGAAAAACAAAGAAACCACACCCACGCGCCTTACCATTGAGGAATATAACAAAGAACTTGAAGAGGCGGAAGCCCGCATGGATGCCGGGCACTTTACAACGTTGGAAGATGCAATGAAACAAGCGGAGTCATGGTAAAAAAAAAGAGAAAGATTATTATTGATGATCTGGCATTAACCCAACTTAATCAGGCTTATAACTATATCAGGAAGGATTCTCCACAAAACGCCATAAAGGTGAGAAATGACATATTTAGTTCTGCCAATTCTCTATCTGCGAATCCAGAAAAATATCCGCTTGACAAATTTAAAAATCATAACGATGGAACATACAGGGCTTTCGAGAAACATCATTACCGGATAATTTACCGCGTTCTGGAAACAGAAATCAGGATCATTATGATTCGCAACACCAGTATGCAGCCATTAGAACACTAATTCTGTGTACTGAAATACATCTTAACCGGGAAGCATAAAACGCCCGCCTAGCCGCCCAAAAAGCAATATTATTCGAATGTATTAATCTGCCTGTACCTTCCATTTCATGCCACATCCTACAGACTTTGTAGTGCTCACAGTGATCGGCTGATTGTGCAGCAGAGCTTCAACGGCATCAATTACAAATTTGTTCTTTACCTTGTCAGGTTCGGCACCATTGTCGTCTATAGCTCCGTAATACTTCACTATCCAATTATTGTTCTCTTTGAACACTACAAATGCCTGTGGTGTCTTTACTGCTCCAAAGGCTCTGGCAACTGCCTGTGTTTCGTCATACAGGTAAGGGAAGTTGTATTTTTTTTCTTTCGACCGCTTTGCCATTTCTTCATAGCTATCCTCCGGCACTGCGTCTGCGTCGTTTGAGCTTATGGCGAGCAACGGAAAATCCTGAGCTGAGTATATATTGTTCATTTCATTCAGCCGCTGTTGGTATAGCTTGGCAAACGGACAATGATTGCAGGTAAAGACGATAATAAAACCTTTCGCCCTACTATAACTGCTCATCGATACCATCTTTCCATCCACATTCAGCAATGAAAAGTCAGCCACTGTATCGCCTGGCTTGTAGCTACCAATGGCAGCGAAACTGCATAGCATCACAGATACACATATCAGCAATAAATGTTTCATAGAAATTGAATTTTGTTTTTCCCTATTCCATTAAGTATGACTTGATGTAAGATCCACTGACCGCATCTGTAAGCCTGAGAAAGTACAGCCCCTTATTGAGCATAGATACATCCAGTTCCGACTTCTGGTTATTCAGCTCAAACTCTTTTACTACTTGCCCGTGTACGTTGATTACAGTGGCATGAGTGATTGTAATATTGTCCTGCATTTCAAAATACAACAGACCCTTGGTAGGGTTAGGATACAGCTTCATCTTATTGTTCAGCACCCTGTTCATTATTCCTGTAGGGCTGTTGCCCACTACAAACTGCCCCATCATGCCCAGATCTTCGTGCAGTGCTATGTGGCAATGAAACATATAGGGCTTCAGCGAGTCGGAATAGTCGTTGAACTTTGCAATGAATCGTACAGTCTGGTTTGCAGGGATAAACACTACATCCTTCCAGCCATCCTGATGCGCAGGCGGTGCTGCTCCGTTGATGGTAAGGATATGAAACTCCACATCATGAATATGGAACGGATGCCCAAAACCGGATGTGCTCTTTATCTCCCAGATCTCCGTATTGTCCAGCGGCACATGGTAGTCTATGTGATCCATCTCAAAAAGCTTATGGTTGATAAGGAAGGTAGGCCCTCCCGGACCTACTGTACTGTCCGAAATAGTTACCGTTCTGGTAACAACCGCCGATGATTCGGGGTAAAAAGTATTGGTTGTGAGCGTAGCTGGTATGGTGGTAATGGGGCTGGCTGTAGCTGCGCCAATATTGAGGTGTAGAATGTTAAAGTTGGCATGACCCAGTGCGTTGGCAAATGGCCCTCCGGGGAATGACTCGCCTCCTGGTACTTGAGGTGTCAGCTCTGAGTTATAAGCCCTCAGGTCTACAGTGGTCCCGGACTGCCCTGTGCAGTTTACCAGTATCTCTACCCGCTCGCCTGCCGACAGCAGAAAGCGTGTTACGGGCACTGGTGCATTTACCAGACCACCATCGGTAGTAATTACGTAAAATGTTCTGCCATCGCTGAAGCCTATGTTGTAAGAGCGCTCCATAGCGGCATCGAGCAGACGCAAGCGCACCACCTGTGCGGGAATGGTATGTTCTGCCCTAACCACACCATTCGTCATCATGCTGTCGCCGTAGTGCGAGGTAATAAACTGATTCAGCGCGTCAAATTTCCTGTCGGTAAGTGCCAGTGGTATATCGTCTACTCCGTAGGTGCGGGGCAGTGCCAGCGCACTTTCTATAGGGTCTCTTACTATTATCATACCACCCAGTCCCATAGACAGTTGCTCCTCGGCCATCATGTGCAGGTGTGGGTGATACCAGTACAAAGCTGCATTATTATCTACCTTCCAGTAGGGGCTCCAGGTAGTGAAGGGCGGTATGGGCTGATGCGGGCCACCATCCATTATAGCCGGCAGGTGCATGCCATGCCAGTGTATGGTGGTAGTGTCTGTTATCTGGTTATTTACGTTTACGGTTATTACATCTCCCTTGTTCCAAATCATGGTAGGCCCCCAGAAGTTGCCATTGATGCCACCTGTTATGGTCTGGTTGCCGGTGAGTATCTGCCGGAAGGTATCCCGCATAGTCAGGTTGAAGGTAGTACCCACCATGGTGTCCGGTATCCAGAGTGGATTGTACTGAGCATGCAGATGCCCCACTGCCATAAAGGCCAAAAGAGTAGTAAAAAGTACTTTCAGTTTCATCAGGAAAAATTTGAGCAGGCACAATACCCCTCAAATAGACGACAAACCTTCAGGAATCCTTCGGAAGGGTGGAATAATTTGCACATTATTACATTCCCACATTTCCACATTAAGTTATATCCACCCGTTATTATGCAGTAGCTTGGCTATCTGCACTGCATTGGTAGATGCACCCTTGCGCAGATTGTCGGCCACTATCCAGCAGTTCAGGGTGTTGGGTTGTGAATAGTCGCGCCGAATGCGGCCTACAAACACCTCGTCTTTCCCTTCTGCATCCAGTGGCATAGGGTATCCGTTAAAAGCCGGGTTGTCTATCACCACTATACCACTATGATTAGACAGCATTTCCCTGATATCACTTTCATGAAAATCCTGATACAGCTCTATATTCACACTCTCGCTATGCCCGCCGCATACCGGCACACGCACAGTGGTTGCTGTAACTTTTATACGATCATCACCCATTATCTTGCATGTCTCCAGCGACATCTTCATTTCTTCTTTCGTATAGCCATTGTCCTGAAAGACATCTATATGCGGCAGCACATTCATGTCTATCCGGTGCGGGTACACACTGTGTTCCATGCTACCTGCGCGCTGTGCCATCATTTCCTGTACTGCCTTTTGGCCGGTGCCGCTCACACTCTGGTAGGTGCTTACTACCACTCTCTTTATGCCATATTTTTTGTGTATAGGGTTGAGCACCATCACCATTTGAATGGTAGAACAGTTAGGGTTAGCTATTATGTAATCATCTGCTGTCAGTACATGGCCATTTACCTCCGGCACTACCAGCTTTATACCCTCTGCCATGCGCCAGGCCGATGAGTTATCTACCACCCGGCAGCCCACCTCGGCAAACATAGGTGCCAGCTGCAGCGAGGTGCCACCACCAGCCGAGAACAGTGCCAGAGCAGGCCGCATAGCTATAGCCGTTGCCGCAGATACAACCGGGTACTCCCTGCCAAGATACTTCACCTTCATCCCTACTGACTTATCAGAGGCTACAGGTATCAGTTCTGTCACAGGAAAGTTCCTTTCTTCCAGTATTTTCATCATTGTGCTGCCTACCAGTCCGGTGGCTCCTACTACGGCTACTTTCATCCTTGTGTATTGAACCACAAAAGTAGTATGGATTAAGGTGTGAAAAAACTATTGCTGATAAATCGAGACAAGCAGCACACGAAAAAATCACATATCAATGACGTCAATCTATAGGCATAATTATCGTTGAAAAAACTGGAATGGCTATGAATTTTAATGTTATGGACGTATCTTTCCACTTTAAAAGTAACGTATGAGAAAAGTAGTTTTGTTTTTACTCGCACTTAGTGTGGTAACACTTTCTTGCCAGAAATCGCCAAAAAGCGTTAAAGTACCCGTGTCTTATGTAATAGAAAGCGGACAAAATGCACCACTGGGCGATACCTATATCCCTGATGCCGGCACCTATACCATGCCGGTATTGGTCAAGTATCTGGGCGGTTATCAGGAAGACAAAGTAACCATCAGCATCAAAGGACTCCCTGCCGATGTTACTGTAGCTCAGGACACCTTCAGCAAGGTGCCTACCTACCGTGCCGATTTTGTTTTTACTACCACCAATGCAGTACATGCTACTTATCCCATTACCATTACTGCAAGTGCTCCCGGCTCCGACCCCAAAACATACACTTTCAACCTCTCTGTTATCTCTGCCGATTGTGCAGCTAGCCTGTGGGGCGCACTCTCCGGTGCCAATGCCTGCACGGCACGCAACTTCAACTATGTATCTACCGGAGTGGCTACAGGCGTTACCAACGAGCTGGATATTGTCAACTTTGGCGGATATGGCAGCAGCACTAAAACGCGTGTGAAGCTAAACTGTGTAAAAGACTCTCTGACCATACCATCGCAAAACATAGGCAACGGTACTGTATTGCAGGGCTCTGGCACTTTCAGCGGCAACACTATGACCATTTATTACACAGCCTCCAGCACACCGGGCGGCTTCCCCGAAACCTGCACCGCTACCTATACCAGGCAGTAATTCACTTTTAGTTTACTTCATTACAAAATCAATACAAGGTTATGTCCAGTCCATCATTTTATGCACGGCTGCAGCAGGAGTTGCAGGAGATATCTGATGCCGGTTTATACAAAAAAGAAAGAATCATAGAATCCGTACAGGGTGCAGAAATATCTGTAAACGGTAGCACTGTTCTCAACTTTTGTGCCAATAATTATCTGGGGCTGTCATCTCACCCCCGTGTTATAGAAGCTGCACACCGCGCCATAGACAACCGTGGTTATGGTATGAGCTCCGTTCGCTTTATCTGTGGCACACAAGACATTCATAAAGAGCTGGAAGAAAAGCTGGCAAAATTTCTGGGCACAGACGATACTATACTTTATGTAGCCTGCTTCGATGCCAACGGTGGCGTATTTGAACCACTACTGGGAGAGCAGGATGCCATTATATCAGACGAGCTCAACCATGCCTCTATTATAGACGGGGTACGCCTGTGCAAGGCACAGCGCGGCAGGTACAAGCACAATGACATGGCAGACCTCGAAGCGCAGCTTCAGGCGCATGCCGGCGCACGTACCCGCATCATAGTTACCGACTCGGTGTTCTCTATGGATGGCACTATAGCACAACTGGATAAGATATGCGACCTCGCCGACAAATACGATGCACTGGTGATGATTGACGAAAGCCACTCATCGGGTTTTATGGGTGCTACCGGCAGGGGTGTGCATGAGCTATGTGGTGTTATGGGCAGAATAGACATTATCACCGGCACCATGGGCAAGGCTCTGGGCGGTGCTTCCGGCGGCTTCACCAGCGGCAAAAAAGAAATTATAGAAATGCTGCGCCAGCGTAGCAGACCATATCTGTTCTCCAACTCTCTTGCACCATCTATAGTAGGTGCGTCTATAGCTGTGCTCGACATGCTGAGCGAAACCACCGCCCTGCGCGACAAGCTGGAAGAGAACACTATGTACTTCCGCAAGCGCATGACAGATGCCGGTTTCGACATAAAGCCCGGCACACATGCCATAGCACCCATTATGCTGTATGATGCGGTAGTAGCACAGAAATTTGCAGCACGCATGCTAGAGGAAGGTATCTATGTAGTAGGTTTCTTTTTCCCGGTAGTGCCCAAAGGACAGGCACGTATCAGGGTACAGATATCTGCAGGCCACGAGCGTCATCATCTGGATACTGCCATCAATTCATTTATAAAAGTAGGCAAAGAATTGGGGGTGATAAAGGAAGTAACGGCATAGGCAATAGTTTACCTTTTTTGACCAAGTATTTTTCCTGTTCATTTTGGGATAGGGAAATTATGAATAAGTTAAGAATTGGAGGATAGTGTTTTGAGGTGGGTACAGGGGTTCTCTACAAAATACATATTTATCATGCCCTTGCCCTTGGCTTCAATTTCACCACGGCTCGTACAGATGAAATCGTCCTTTACCAACTCATAAGTCGTGGGTGAAATATTTATTTTTCCTTCGGTGCTTGCCTGTTCCATACGGGCGGCTGTATTCACCGTATCGCCCCAAATGTCGTAAGCGAATTTTTTTACCCCCACAATACCCGCTATTACCTTGCCCGAATTGATACCTATGCGTATGCCGAGGGAATAATCACCCTTTTCTTTTTTCCGCCCTGCCATGAATTCGCGTATCTCTATGGCTGCCATCACCATATCGCGGGCATGGTGTGGATTGGCGTTTGGCAGTCCCGATATGGCAATATAGCCATCCCCTACTGTTTTTATCTTTTCTATTTTGTACTTGCCCATGATGTTGTCAAAGGCCTCAAAGCACGTATGCAAGTCTGCCACTACTTCCTCCGGCGTGTAATGCTCGCACATAGCCGTGAAATTCTTAAAATCCGTAAAAAGCACGCTCACATTATCAAACAGTTGCGCTTCTACCTTCCCCTTCTCCTTCAGTTCTTCGGCTACAGCCGCAGGGAGTATGTTCAGCAGCAGTTTGTCGCTTCTTCCTTTCTCTTTCTTCACCTTATTGCGTTGCCATATCACAACCATCAGCAATAATGCCAGCACTACCGACCCGCCCACAAAAGCATTGCGCTGCCGTGCCCTGCTTTTGGTTTGCTTATCCAGGAAAGCTATTTGCTCTTGCTTCTTTTCCGTTTCATACTTCGTTTGCATTTCCGATATGCTCGATATCTTATCACTATTCAGCAACGAATCACTTATGGTAGAATACTGTAGATGGTACAACAACGCCTGTTCAAAATCCCGTTTCGCTGCATACGCCTCGGATAGGCCTTCATAACATTTCGCCACTCCCGGCAAATAACTTACATCCTCTGCCAACGACAATGACTTCGTAAAGAAAACAATAGCACTATCTGGTCGTTTCTCCCTCACCAACAAAGATCCCATGTTACACAACGACAGAGACAAATCGGCAGTCATACCTTGTTCTTCACATGCAATAACAGCTTGCCGGTAATAGTATATAGCCTTCTTGTTGTCCTTCAATTTCTCATAGCATGCGGCAATATTGTTTAGGTTTTTGGCATTATCATACGGATAATGTATCCGTTGCAGTATATCATCTGTCTTCATGAAATACTTCAATGCCTCACTATAATTACCCTCCTGATAAAAGTGATAGCCCAACCCACTGTAACTGAGCTCAATACCGGCAGAATCTTTGATTAATGTGGAAATTCTGTTTGCCTGAAGATAATATTCCAGCGCTTTCTTCGATTCTTTGTACTCTTCGCTCACATTACCCAACGAAAGGTAAGTGCTTGCCATAGACACAGAGTCATTGCCCATTTCGTTTAGCCGCAATGCATGATACAAACTATAATACACAGAATCTGTTCGCCCCAACGCAGCATAAATGTTACTGAGTAATATACAGCAACCAGCCGCAGCCGAGTACAGTTTCAACTCTGACCTGATGGAAAAAGCATCCCTGGCATAAGGGAGCGCTTTTGCATTTTCACCTTTCGAATAATACGCACCCGCAATCCGCATATTCGCCTTGGCCAGCCCCTCTCGGTACCCGCTCTCGACGCACATACGTAATGCCTCACTCGCTATCAGAAAAGCTGAATCGGGCTTATCCCTTTCTAGGGAATAAGCCCGTTCCAGCATCTTGTTTATTGCCGCAGTGTCGCCGCCGTCAGCCGCGCTGGCGCTATACATCGAAACAACTAGCAGAAGGCCAATAACTCCCCACCTAATCATATTTTTTGCCGCACATGTTAAATCTTGAACATCGTGTTCATGTCAATTGGAACAGTATCGGATTGCGACCCGTCCGGGAAGATGACGTAAACAGACTTATAGTTACCCAATATTTCTTGTGAATAAACAGCTAGTCCGGCCGGGTTGCCCGCAGCTGGCGGCACTGTAAGTGCCAGTATTGATGAATCATTGGCATCGGGTGCCCCTTTCATCCAATTGAGGCAATTCTCCGGTATGTTTATAACCACACCAAAACCCGTTGGCGTGTTATTGTTGGTACTGCTTTGGAGCAAAAACGTAATAGGGTCGTCTATTGCGTCATTTTTTTGGCCCTCATCCCTTATCGGCTGTGCCCTTGGCGGGCTTATCGTACCACCACTTTTACTGACAGCACCGTTTACAGCCAGGGTCTTGTCCCAACTGGGAGATGAGTCAAGCCAAGTGTAACCTATCGAGAAATTTGGGAAAAGTTCATTGTTTATTCCCGGCACACCCGGCAGCAAAACTGATACCATCTCATCACCGGGATTGGGCGCAGTAAAAGGTGTCGGCAAGGTGCAACCCCAAAAGTTTCCCGTAGGTTGGGGAAACATCCCCAAAAACGTAAACCATGGTGCCCATTCACCCGGGTCGACGAGGTTATTATAATCCGACATCGTAATGTCTATCATCCCGAAATAAGCGTAAGGGGAACTGTTTTGATCGGCAGGCTCGCACGTTAAATACATGCCCCTTACCGCTGGATTGTAGCTCATATGTTTTGTTTTTTTTGAAATATACAAATCCTATTTTAAAAAACACAATACAATTTATTATACTTGTTATCTTATACAGTACAACAGAACACTTTCGTTCCAGCCGAGTGTGGTTTTTCAGCGACCCGGCGGCAAGCAATGTTTATGCGTATCACCAAACCTTTGTTCATGCTTCGCGCATTTTCGTCAAATCACCTTCCCATTTTACCTTGCGGAACAGGCTTTTCATGTTCCGGCATTTGATGTGGGTTACAAAGTATTGAAGATCAAGGTCAATAACTTCTTTCTTTGTATTGGAATGGCGCGTTCGGATGGCTCTTTTACCAGTTGCTCATTCAATACAATATTCGTTCTCATTGAAATCAGTTTATACACAAAGATTCTGTGTTCAATCGCAAATTCGCTGTAATGTTTCTTTGCCGCTTCGCCTCTTTGCGGTCAAAGAACTTACTACATATTGCCAAGGTCCAGCAGCATAGCTCGTGCCCGCTCATTATCAGGGTGCTTTTTCAGCAGGTGCTCCAGTCTTTTCTTGGCCCTGTCATACTGCTTGTTGGTATAGTGCCATACTGCCAGGTTTATCAGATTTTGCTCATAGTCAGGGTCCAGTTGGTTGGCACGCATCAGCAGGTCATAGGCCATGGTATTATTGCCCTGCTGCATGTAGATGTACCCCAGATTAGTAGTGGCACTCACATGGTTGTGGTTTTCGGCTATCACAAACTCAAATATGGTTTTTGCCTCGTCAGGTCTGTTTAGTGCCAGCAGGCAGGTAGCATACTTATTCTGAAAGTCAGCAGCATACTTCCATAACTCTGTTGCCCGCTTGTACCATGGCAACGCTGCCGCAGCCTTGCCCGTCTGCATATATGCCTCGCCTATTCTATAGGCCGTCCATGCATCGTTTATGGCTGCCGGCTGCATTTTCTGGGCATAACCTATTACCTTGTCATAATCCTTCTGCAGGTAGTATACTCTTATGTAGTCCCGGTTTTGTTTTTTGCCGGCTTCATCGCCCGCCTGCAGCCCTATATAGCGCAGGGCAGAGTCCAGCAGCCCGGCAGATGGTGCATACCGCTCATAAAACTCCATAAACCCTCTTGCGGTTGTTATCGCATCGGGCTTATCATTGTTATAACACTTCATACCCAGGAAAGCAGTAATTTTTTTAGCAGTAGTATCGTCTATAGGGCGCTTGCGTATATAATGGTCGGTTACTGCCACATGGGGTATATCTATACTGCCGTTCCGGGGCATGTGGCAGGTTACACAGTCATCGCTTTTCTTCGCTCTTTCGCTCATCCGCTCTGTACACTCTTTTTGTCCGGCCTTGGCTGTATGGCAACTCTGACAGGCGTTCAGGTACTGCGAGCGCGGAGTAAACTTCACACTTACATGTGGCTTGTGGCAGGATATGCAGCTCATCTTTCCCGACTGCACATAACAGGCGCTTTTTTTCATTCGCTCCACATGCGATGCCATTATCATTTTGTCCTGCGCCCCCTCATACTCCGGCATAAACACATTCATCACTTCCGACAGCTTCATTCCCGGCCTGAAATCATAAAAAGTCTTACCATCATTGAGCACAGCTATACCCTGCAGGTGGCACCGCTGGCATACATTGTTCTGTAGCTCAGTGGTCAGTCTGCGGGGGTTCACTATGGTATAGTCCGGCCCCTTAGATGTATCTACAGGCTTGCTCGTTTGCCTTGCCTGCACGTGCAGGCTACCGGGCCCGTGGCAGCGCTCGCAGTCTATACCGGTTTGTACAGTATGGTATTTATTCTCACTGCCTTTATCGAAACCGGGATAGGCATTGTGACAACTCATACATTCCAGTTGTATCATGCGCCTGAACCTGCTATTTGCCCCCTTCTCAAAACCCGGCGCCAGATCCCAGCGGTGTTTCTGGGTATAAAACGTAATTGGGGCCTGATGCAGGTAGCCATTGGTGCTGAAGATGTGAGAGTTGGTATGCTGGCCTGAGCCTACCACATAGTCTATTCGCTGCACCAGGTTGTGTGTGGTATCCCTGCCTTCCAGCCTGTACTCCATTATATAGAAGGTATCATGCACCCAGTAAGGCTTGTAGTAATAGTCGAGCGCAGCATCATACACTACAGCATGAGCAGGCGAAAAGTCTGCAGCAGATTTTTCGCGTGTAGCCCGCCCAAACGATTGCCCCATACCGGTTTGCATATACGTTTCGTATACCCCCGGATGGCAGCCCCTGCACACATCCATACCTACATAGTGCACAGAGGTGTCATATACATTCTGCCACAGCGAGCTTTCGGTTCCTTCCTCCTGCACGCCTCTTACAGCTTCGCCCGGACTATTACAAAAAAACACAGGCAGTGTTATCGCAAACAATGCACCTGCCAGTAATATTTTCCGCAGCAAACCCGAAGACATAATGCTTCAAAATTAGTGGATTATAGAATAGCATTTGCAGCAACCATATATTGGCATATTCATACCCCCAAGAATCAATACCACTTTGAAAATTAAAAATACGTGGTTTGCGTAAAATGATTGCTGATAAGAACGGTGTAGCATAGCACATGATGGCGCATTCTTTATGCCGTAGATGTGGTTGAGGACGCTAACAATCGAAGCCAGATGTGGCATGGTATATTGATGGCCCACAATTTCAGTAAGCGATAGGCAGAAAGCCAGCGCCATATCGCTGAACAGAGCTTTAGATATCAGCGTATAGCTATTTTTTTGCCGGCGGAGCCTTTGGCAAAAAATCGCCTTTTTCTTTTGCTACTTTTCTTGGCGCCTGTCCCGCTTTGTTCTGCGGGAGCGAAGCAAAAAGAAAAGTAGGGTAACACGGGCAAACAATGAAGGTAGACAATTCAGACAGTGTAAACTAACTGCCAATTCGTATCTATTACTTTTTCACTAATAGATAAAGGCTGCCACTCTCCATGCATCTATTGCTTATTTCCCCTAAATATAAATTCCGTTTCACGGGGTGCTTCATACGGCTCCTGCCCCTGTAAGAAGATACGGGCACCGGGCGCACCACCTATATACAATTCACCGGTTTGTGCAAAATCAACACCTATATGTATATAGGCTCCTTCCCGCAGACCTATCACGGGCGTATCGTTCATTTGGTGAAACTCGGCAATGCGCTGCTCTCTTGTCTCACCCTTATGTGTCGATTCCGGCTCAGGGTCCAGATAATGTGGGTTTATCTGGTACGGAAACAGATTTAGCGCCTCAAATCCACCTTTCGGGTACACTATCGGCATATCGTTGCTGGTGCATATCGACTTCGCAGCCATATTACTGCCCGCACTCGAGCCCATATACTGCATCTTGCCGCCCAGCACAGCCGCCCGTATACCCGGCATTAGTTGCCGTTGCTGCAGCTCATTCAGCAGCCTGAACGTATTACCACCACCTATAAATATTACTTCATAGTCAGTAAATATCCGCTCCTCCGGCACTGTGTGAATTCCGGCAACGGCTATACCCAGTGTATCAAAAAATGCGGCTATTTTAGCAGTATATGTATCCCATTCTGCCTCACCCGCAGCGTACGGCACAAACAGTATGGGCGTTTGCAGCCCTTCCAGAAAAGACTGTATAGCACTCTTGTTATACTCCAGGTACCCATACCCATGTACATTAGAACTGGAAAGGAGAAAGATAGATTTTTTCATGATTGTAAAGTTAGGTTTTGGAACAATTAGTAGCATGTATATGTATTTTATCAGCATTGATGCCTATCTTCATATTGCAATCTACCCAATCATGAAAAAAATCTTATTCATCTTCCTTTTTTTCTGCGCCTATTGCTGCGATGCTCAAAACTACAATTGTGTGCAAAATGGAGTAAAGCATTACTTCACAAATTCAAACGGATACCTTCGGGGCATAAGCCTTGATTCTGTAAGAACATCCGGTACAGATACCATCTACTATCCATTTAAAACACGCAGACATTATCTAACAATATTTGCACCTTCTCAGGGTAGCTGGCTGGGAAGTAAAATAGTACAAAAAAATGACGGGGTTTTTCAATTCAATACAATCTGGAAGGATACTGTATTTATAAACACACATGCAGCACCCGGCGACTCATGGGTGTTTTACAATGATTCTACTTCCACGTCTTATAGAGCTACCGTATTAGCTGTAGACACCATGACTTTTCTTGGCATCACAGATTCTGTAAAAAAAATAAAGTTGTCTGCCTATGTTGGCAGCACCCCTCACACTACTAACCCAATCAATGATTTCGAGATTGTCCTCAGCAAAAATTTTGGTTTTGTAACAATATTTGATTTGCACATGTTCCCTTATACAGCCCCGGGTGAAGCTTATGACCCGACCATAGATGTCTACCTTTACGAAACCACAACCTATACTATACAGCCTTCCGATTTTATTTTCACTTTGTCTGACTACCATCCGCCCACAAAGCAGGAAATGCATAATCTCAATGTAGGCGATGTTTTTATCAGAGCACAAAATGTTGATAATAGCTCTGGATCGGACTCTTATTCAATGATATATGATAGCGTAATAAGCAAAACAATAGTTGATTCGTTCCATACCGTCTATAATATATTCAGTGCGAGAAACACTTCATACACACCAAATGGACCTGGTCCTACCACACATCACTCCTCAACCCATATAATGCCCGTTACTGCCGATACCTCATTGCTAATTACAATTCTAAAAATGCCAGAGCATATTGACAATAGTGACATTGCATGGTATTACAGACCTAACGATTCTTCAAATTGTATTGTTAGCCCTTACTATGGGGTGAATGATATTATTCATTTTGAAGGTTGTCCAAAATCCCGGAAATATAAAGCAGGATTTGATGAGCTATACTTTGAACAACGGGGTTCTGGTGGTATTGATATTGATGACAGAGGATGTTATCCAACAACTCGTAGCCTTTTGTTTTCCATAATAAACGGAGTGCCCTGTGGCATAAGGCCCTCTTTCACCATTGGAGTCAATGAAATAACTAAAAACACAGAATACACCATCTTCCCCAATCCTGTTCAGGATATTTTGAACATTATCTCTCCTGAAAAAGTACACTCTGTTTCAATCTACAATTCCATAGGGCAAATAGTGATTAATCAAAAACACACTACTACTCCTGTCTCTGTTAACGTTGCACACTTGCCACAGGGCATGTATTTTGCCAAAATCAACGATAGTTTCAGGAAGAAATTTGTAAAACAGTAGTATTTTCTACAATACCGTTACCTACGATACCGCTCCTTCATTTGGTTTTGATTGGGGAGGACGATTAAACGCAACAAAAAAGCCAGAAGCCTCTACTTTTATGCTGCTATATGGCTGGTAAAGAAAAAAAGACATACACATTCAGGGGTGTACTGCAAACACCACTGGTGCGAGTCTGTAGCCAATAACCGTGCCATGGCTGACTCGTATCTGAAATAATTCAGCCATTAGAAACTGGTAACTCTTCACAAATAACCTACACAACACAAATTTAAGATTCCCCCTGCCATCTATCAACTTTGGCTCAATTTTTGTGGTACTCCTCGATAGTTAAGGTACAATCAGGTCACAGAAAATATTACAAAAATCGCGCGCGCAAAAGTGCGCAACTTTTGCGCAACTTTCTATCCTGTTTTCATTGATTATCAACAACTTGTGCTAAATAAAAAGTAATTTCCCAAAGTGCGCAATTTTCTAAGGGGGTGGCTGTTATCATCATTTCCGGCGCATGATGACAGAATATTTTCCAAAATAGCTGATAGTCAAAAAGTGCATATAAGTATATTCACCCCATATTGCCATTAACCTTACCTTTGCGCAAAATTTCAGGAATACAAAGTAAAAGGGGCACTATACCAAAACCCAATTTACACATTTTCACATTAACTAATTTTCACATTAAGACATGGCATTACAAGCAGGCATAGTGGGGTTGCCCAACGTAGGAAAATCAACATTGTTTAACGCCGTAAGCAATAGCGCAAAGGCTCAGGCATCCAACTACCGGTTTTGTACCATAGAGCCCAATGTGGGTCAGGTAGATGTGCCCGATGAGCGGCTGGCTATGCTGGCAGAGCTCGTGCAGCCACAGCGCATACTGCCTACTACCTTCGAGTTTGTAGATATTGCAGGCCTCGTAAAGGGTGCCAGCAAGGGCGAAGGGCTGGGCAACAAGTTTCTGGCCAATATACGCGAGGTAGATGCCATAGTACATGTTATACGCTGCTTCGAAGATGAAAACATACTGCGCGAAGAGGGCGAAATAAACCCCATCAGCGACAAAGAGATAATAGATACCGAGCTGCAACTCAAAGACCTGGAAAGTGTGGAAAAAAAGCTGCAGCGGGTAGAAAAACTACTGAAAGCCGGCGACCCTAAAAACAAAAGGGCACACGAGGTATTGCTGCGCTGCCAGCAGCACCTGGGCGAGGGCAAGAACATACGCGGACTGCAACTGGAAGGCGAAGACCTGGAAGCCACTGCCGACCTTTGTTTACTCACCGAAAAACCGGTACTCTATGTAGCCAATGTAGACGAGGCTGCGCTGCTCACCGGCAACAAATACTCTGAAGCACTGGTAAAAGCGGCGCATGAAGAAGGGGCACAGGTGATAGTGATGAACAACTCTATAGAAGCACAAATATCTGAGCTGGAAACCGTCGAAGATAAAGAACTGTTTCTGTCGGAATATGGACTTACAGAGCCCGGTCTGAACCGTCTGATACAGAGTACCTATACCCTGCTCAATCTCATTACCTACTTTACCGCAGGTGTGCAGGAGGTGCGCGCATGGACCATTCACCGCGGCTGGAAAGCCCCACAGGCAGCCAGTGTCATTCACACCGACTTCGAAAAGGGATTTATCAAAGCAGAAGTGATTGCCTACAAAGACTATGTACAATACAAAACAGAAGCCGCCTGCCGCGAAAACGGAAAGCTACGTATAGAAGGTAAGGAATATATAGTACAGGATGGCGATGTAATGCACTTCCGGTTTAATGTGTAAACGCTACCATCCGGCACAACTTGTGTTGCTAGTAGAAGAGTTAACTGTCTTACGGTGAAAGCAATTGTAAAGACCATATTGTTACTTGCAGTCGTATCGGTATTGTTGATGCTGGTGTCTATGGGAGTAGCTAATAACAATAATGTGCAGCTTGCAGCCACAACCACCATTGCACCCCACAGTGCTATGGCTTGGAATCAGCAAGCCATAGATAGTGGCGTAAGACAATTGAGCACGGGCAATGTAGTGCTGCGTATGGGCACAGGTGCTTACAGCCATCTGCTGGCGCAGATGAACCGAAGCAACAAAAGCTACTCGCATTGTGGTATAGTGATGGTAGAACATGGGTACCCTTTCGTCTATCACAGCATAGGCGGCGAAGACAATCCCGATGCACGGCTGCGGAGAGACTCAGCCTCCCGCTTCTTTTCTGCCCTGCACAATACGGCAATAGCTATTGTACAATATAGCTTCACACCCAAAGAGCAGGAGACATTAATAGAGGTTGTAAAAGGCTATTACCGCAAAAGGCCCCGCTTCGATACCCGCTTCGACCTCAGTACTGATGATGATTTGTACTGCACAGAGTTTGTTTACAAAGCCATTACTGCCGCCACTGCCGATACTGGCTTTATACCCACCACATCGGCTATCAGGCACAGGTATATCGGCACTGATAATCTCTATGTTAATGACCATGCAAACCTCGTTTGGCAGGTGAAATTTAAGTGATACCTTTGTTTAATAAAGAAGTATATACATGAAAACTAATCTGCGCCTTTTATTATTGTTGGTTGCCGCATCGGTGTTGTTTGCAAGCTGTAGTAAAAACACGCCAAAGGAAGTTGCACAAACCTGGCTGACCGGGTTTAACCATATGGATTTTGAGCAGTCAATGAAGCTATCCACACCCGACACTAAGAACCTCCTGGCGTCTCTGCAGGAGCTGACCGAGGGCGTTTCCGACTCCGGCAAAGCTGAGCTGAAAAAGATAACAGTAACCATAAAGGATGTAAAGGAAGACGGAGATAAGGCGGTAGTTACCTACATATCTTCAGACAACCCCACCGAGCAAACGCTTAATCTGGTAAAGAAAAATGATAAGTGGCTGGTACTGTTTACCAAAACAGACCTTGTAGGCGTAACACCAGAAGGTAATGAAACATACGAGGAAGAACCAACACCTACAGATAGCACCAGCACATCAACGGACACACTAAAACAAGAATAAAATATAACGCTGCACTACAACTAACTCATTCACTTTTTTACCCTTGTTTAGTAATTTTAAGGACATAGTATCTGCCCGTTCACAATTACCCCGGAATGAATAGAAGTTGCTTATTTGTATTGTTTGCCATCCTGTTATCCTCTTGCCAAAGCGGGCATACAGGCAGCAATAGTCTGTTTCCGGTCAAGTCGGGTGCACAATACGGATATGTAGACCGTACCGGCAAAGCAACTATACCATTTAAGTATTCAAGAGCCGGTTGTTTTGAAGGGGGGATGGCGGTAGTTGCCACCTACAGCAAACAGCCCATGTGGGGCTACATAGACGAATCAGGTAAGTATATTATTGAGCCGTTATACAGTTACGCTACTTCTTTCAGCGAGGGGTTGGCGTTTGTGGTACCGGAGGGCGATGCACCTAGGGCTATCGACAAAAACGGCATAGAGCAGTTTAGCCTGCCCGAGGCACAGAGTGCCGAGAATTTCAGCGAAGGACTGGCAGCATATAGTATACTGGGGCCGGAGGGTGAAACCTGGGGGTTTGTAAACAAAGACGGTAAAGTGAAAATCAAACCGCAGTTTAGCGCCGTAGGTTACTTCTCTAATGGCCTCTGTGGGGTGATGAATAAAAACGGCAGGTGGGGCTATATCAACAAGAAAGCAGAAATAGTTATCGACTTTCAGTACGACAACGTTCAGCCGTTTGATGGCGGCAAGGGTAAGGTAGCTGCCTATGGCAAGTGGGGCGTTATCAATGAGCATGGCAATTATGTATTACCCCCCGGCTATGCCGACCTGGATATAGATGGCGAAAAATTTCTGGTGAAGCAGGGCGGCAAATGGGGCTGGCTGGACAATAACGGCAAAGAAATAATACCCATGCAGTTTGCCGATGCCTATCCGTTCAACGGCAACAAATTTGCTGCGGTAAAATCGGGCAACAAATGGGGTTATATCAATGAAGCCGGCAAATTTGCGATAGCCCCGCAATTCGATTTTGCATTCGGGTTTGATAACGATCTGGCGCTGGTAGAGGTGAACGGCAAGTATGGATTCATAGACAATCAGGGGCAGTATGCCATCAATCCCGATTTCGATCATGTACCTGTCGATTATTACATCCGCTACTTTGCCCGCACATCGGCATTCTACAATGTAAAGACAGATGTAAATGAGCCCAGAAGCATTGCCTACAAATGGCTTACCGGTTTTTACCACATGAGCTACGAGGAAGCTAGCAAGTATGCCACAGAAGACACCCGTGCCTTGCTCGACCAGTTTGCCAGCATCAGCGACATGATATCAGACTCATCGCGACAGCGCATGAGCGGGCTTATAATAGGCATCAAGGGGCTCAAAGAAAGCGGCAACCGCGCAATAGTCACCTACACCCTATCAGACAACCGCAACAAAGAGCAACTGCTATTCCTCATTCGTACAAACAATAAATGGCGGGTACAGTTTTCTAAGAACGAAGAAGCGGCAGAAGATAGCGGGCAGGAGGGGTGAGGATTATTTCTGAAAGAAGTATAATCAGATTCCATGAACGCCGGATGTGAAAACAATTTGTTGCAAATCCCCTCTACACTTTCTACCAATTACTTTTTACATTTGAGACAAGATGGTGCTTAGCAGATTCTGGTTGACGATAATAATAGTGTCGGTAGTATATATACTGGGACTGCTGGCTACGGGCAATACCTACTCTATAGACTATGTGGTAAATGGTAAGAAGGATGATGCAAGGGTGATAAATGAAGTATACCCGGCACAACTGACAGGTGCTATACGAGACAGCCTGACACTGGCCGCCGACAAACGATACATAGCCCGGGGGCGCACTGCCAAGGAGGATACGACCTACCTACTGGAAAAAGGTGTAGTGAAAATAACTAACGGCAAGCAGGCTACTGATGGCATATTGCCTACCTGCAAGAGTGCCATATTCGACCTGCTGCTGCCGCTGATAGCCTATCTGTCGTTCTTCTGCGGTATTCTGCAGTTGCTTATAGATTCCGGCGCATCAGAGAAGCTGGCCAAGCTGCTAAGCCCTGTATTTGTAAAGGTGTTCCCTGAGGTGCCGGCAAGGCATCCGGCTATCTCGTATATGACGCTCAATTTCGCTGCCAACTTCCTTGGGCTCGATTCGGCGGCTACCCCCTTCGGACTAAAGGCGATGGAGAGCCTGCAGGAGATAAACCCGGATAAGGAGCGCGCCAGTAACGCACAAATAATGTTTCTGTGCCTGCATGCTGCCGGGCTTACGCTCATACCTACCTCTATCATAGGCTACCGTGCCGCCCAAAACGCCCAAAACCCGGCCGATGTGATGCTGCCATGTATCATCACATCGTTTATAGGCACGCTGGCAGCACTGATTATAGTAGGCATACGGCAACGTATCAACTTCAAAAGCGGCGTGTTATTGCTGTCGCTTGGGGCTATAGGTGGTGTGCTCACCGGGCTTATGTTCTACATCACCCGGCTGGGCATAGCAGAGAAAAACCACTTCACCAACAATATCTCCAATGTGATTTTGCTGGTTATTATACTGGCAATTCTGGTATATGCCTTCCTGAAAGAGAAAGTGTTTGCTGCAGAGGGCAAGAATGTATTCTCCTCCTTTGTCGATGGTGTTTCGTCAGGGCTCAAGACCGGCATTACTATTTTCCCCTACATACTGGGTATGCTGGTGGCTATATCTCTGTTCAGGAATAGCGGTGTTTTTGAAATCATATCGGGCGGCATAGCAAAGGTTTTTCTGCTGATGGGGGTAGACAGGGGCGTGGTAGATGCGCTACCGGTGGCTATTCTACGACCATTCAGCAGCAGCGGATCCCGCGGGTTTATGATAGATGCTATGCAAACCTATGGGGTAGACTCTATGGCCGGCAGGCTCTCCAGTGTATTCCAGTGCTCTGCCGAGACTACCTTCTATGTAATAGCAGTCTACTTTGGTAGTGTGAAGGTAAAGAACACCCGCTATACGCTGTCTACTATGCTGCTGGTAGACCTGATATGTGTGATAGCCGCAATAGTGGTTTGTTCCATGTTCTTTTAGTGAGGTGCGGCACGCTTTGGAAGTGTGCCACACCTGAAATACTTAAAACTCCCAGCCAATATCTGTGCGGTAATACCTGCCTTCATATTCTATATGGGCGGCGTTCTCATAACTTTTGGCAAGTGCCGCTTTTATGTCTTTGCCATAAGAGGTAATGGCTATCACCCTGCCTCCATTGGTTACCACCTCCTTGGAATTGGGATTTGGGAATTGGGAATTGGCAGTGCCGGCATGGAAGAGCAAGCTGCCCTGCACTTTCTCAAAACCGGTCATAACCTTTCCCTTGGCATAGTCGCCGGGATACCCGCCGGATACCAGCATCACCGCTCCTGCTGCCTGTGTGCTATGTGCTACCGTAACCTCATTGAGTCTCCCCTCCTGCATTTTCAGCAGCAACTCTATCAGATCGTTTTCCAAGCGAGGTATTACTACTTCGGTTTCGGGGTCGCCCATGCGGCAGTTATACTCTATTACATAAGCCTCACCATTCACCTTTATAAGCCCGAAAAATATGAAACCATGATAGGTGATGTTTTCTGCTTTCAGTCCATTCACGGTAGGGTCTATGATACGATCTATGACCTGCTGCATGAATGTGGCATCGGCAAACGGCACCGGAGAGATGGCTCCCATGCCGCCTGTGTTGAGCCCTGTATCCCCTTCACCTATGCGTTTATAATCCTTAGCCTCTGGTAGTAATACATAGTTGCTGCCATCTGTAAGCACAAACACCGACAACTCTATACCATCAAGAAACTGCTCTATAACTACCTTGCTGCCTGCCTCCCCAAACTGGCGGTCTCTGAGCATAGCATGAAATGCCTCCTGCGCTTCAGCGATGCTTTGAGCTATCACTACTCCTTTGCCTGCTGCCAGTCCGTCTGCTTTCAGCACTATGGGTGGCGGGCAGGTATCTATATATGCTACGCCTTCGTCAAAGCTATCAGCGGTAAACTCACGGTATGCAGCAGTGGGTATATTGTGCCGCTGCATGAATTTCTTGGAGAATGCTTTGCTGCCTTCCAGTTGTGCCCCTTCTTTAGATGGGCCTGCCACTATTATATGTTTCAGCGTTTGGTCTGCTTTGAAGTAATCGTAAACGCCGGCTACCAGGGGGTCTTCCGGTCCGGGAAGCAATATATCTATATTATGTTCTATACATGCGCGCTTCATTCCTTCGAAATCGCTGACAGCAATAGGCAGATTGGTACCATAACTATTGGTACCTGCATTGCCCGGCGCTATGAATAAATTACCACAAAGGGGACTGTTGCTTAATTTCCAGGCGAGTGTACACTCCCTGCCGCCTGCCCCCAAAAGGAGGATATTTTGCTTTTTTACCGACATGATTGCAAAAAAACTAAAAAAATGCAGGCTTACCGCTAATTATTTTATTAAATTGGCAGTTCAATCTATCAATTGTATGAGCGACCAAGTAAAAACCAATTCCAAACATCCCTTAGGCCTCTTTGTACTTTTCTTCACCGAGATGTGGGAAAGGTTCAGTTATTATGGTATGCGCGCCATTCTGGTGCTATACCTTACCAAGGCTCTGATGACGGAAAAAGCAGACGCCTCTAATATTTATGGCAGCTATACCGGACTGGTATACCTAACCCCACTGATAGGCGGCTATGTAGCCGACAGATACTGGGGCAACCGCAAATCCATCTTCTTTGGCGGATTGCTGATGGCCATAGGGCAGTTGCTTATGTTCTTCAGCGCATCGAATTATCAAAACGCTGACCTTGCCAAATTGCTGATGCTGGGTGGCTTGTCGGCACTGATTATAGGAAACGGATTTTTCAAACCGAATATATCCACACTTGTAGGACAACTATACCCCAAGGGCGATACTCGCCTTGATGCGGCATTTACGCTGTTTTACATGGGTATCAACCTTGGTGCGTTCTTCTCGCCTATAGTATGCAGTGTACTTGGCGATACCGGCAACCCGGCAGACTTCAAATGGGGTTTTATGGCAGCTTGCATAGGTATGCTGATAGGCATAGTATCGTTTGAGCTGATGAAAAAATATCTGGTAAGCCCTACCGGCGAAAAAGTAGGTGCCATAGCCAATAAAAAGCGGGATGCTCAGGAAGAAACTGACCGTGTAGCAGCAGGTGGCGAAGCAAAAGCACCGGGTGGAAAAATATCGCAGACCAGCATGATGATATGGGCAGTTATCATTCTCGCGCTTATTGCTGTATTTCACTTTGTAATGGAGCTGGACTGGATAGGCAGTTGTATATTCAGTATATCCATAGGTGCACCGGGGCTTATACTTACAGATACTTCGCTATCTACTGTAGAGCGGCAGCGTATCATTGTTGTATTTATAGCGGCGTTCTTTGTAATCTTCTTCTGGGCCTGTTTTGAGCAGGCAGGCGCATCGCTTACCTTCTTTGCCGATGAACAGATGAACAGAGTAGTGAACATTCACATGAGCATGGGCAATTTGTTCCTGTTTGTATCAGCAATAGGTGGAGGTATATACTATATGCTATACAGGATTATGAACATCCCCAAAGAGCTTAAAGTGCTTTTTGGTGCTATTGGTGCCTACCTGGCATTCAAGATTATCAGCACCTATATCTCCGGCGAGATGTTTGACCTTAAAGAAATATCTGCAGGTGCCTTTAATAGTGTAAATGCGATTTTCATAGTGCTGCTGGCACCATTGTTTGCAGAACTATGGGGCGCACTGGGCAAGAAAGGTCTTGAGCCGGCATCGCCTTACAAGCAGGCTATGGGTCTTATGTTTCTGTCACTGGGCTATGTGGTGATAGCAGTGGGTGTAATGGATGTGGGTACGGTGAAAGTGAGCATGATGTGGCTGATAGCACTGTACTTCCTGCATACCGTAGGTGAGTTGTGCCTGTCGCCTATAGGTCTGTCGCTGGTGAATAAGCTTGCTCCGGCACGCTTTGCATCGCTGCTGATGGGTACGTGGTTTCTTGCCAACGCAACCGCCAATAAATTTGCAGGTACACTGAGCTCTTACTATCCCGAGGCAGGCAAAGTAACCAGCTTTGCAGGCTACCAGATGACCAACATTTTTGACTTCTTTGTGTTGTTCATTGTAATGTCGGGCGTAGCATCCGTGATACTGTTCTTCCTGTCGCGTATGCTGCTGAAGATGATGCATGGTATCAAGTAACACTTCATCAACGTAATATATTCAGAGCAGGGCTTAGGTCCTGCTCTTTTTTTGTGAATGTAAATGCTCCGAAACCGGGGGTATAAAAAAGGTGAATCTAATACATATCTGCGGCCTTGCCTGAGGAAAATAAAAAATATGCATTACTTTGGTGTTGCAGGAATTGTTGGCAATAAACAGAAACTAAAAACTAATGGAAACCACACAGGAATCGGGCGTGCAGACGCTGGAGCAGATACAGGATTTCAAAGGCAAGTACCCCAAACAACTATGGTATCTGTTCTTCTCAGAAATGTGGGAACGATTTGCATTTTATGGAATGCGGGGAATGCTTACCGTGTTTATGGTGAAGGAGTTGCTGCTGCCTGAGAGCGATGCACAGCTAAAGTATGGGGGCATACAGGCTTTCATATATGCTATGACATTTGTAGGTGGTCTTTTTGCCGATAAAATACTTGGCTTCCGCAAGTCTATCTTCTGGGGTGGTTTGCTGATGATAGTGGGCAGCTTCACCCTGGCTTTCTCTCCCAAAGAACTATATTACATAGGCATCAGCTTTACCATTATAGGTACCGGTTTTTTCAAGCCCAATATATCTACTATGGTGGGCAACCTCTACAGGGATGGTGATGCCCGGCGTGATGCTGGCTTCGGACTGTTTTATTCCGGCATCAATGTAGGCGCACTGCTAGGCGGCTATTTTTGTATAGTTGTTGCCAAAAACTATTCGTGGAATGCTGCCTTTGCCCTTGCCGGAATAGGCATGATAATAGGGTTGTCTATTTTCATCTTCACCAAAAGATCTCTGGGTCCTATAGGTCTGCCGCCTATGCTGGGTAAACTATCACTGGCTAAAATACGCCGTAACGATATTATGGTTTATGCAGGGTCCCTGCTGGTGATTCCGCTCATCTACCTGATGGTGAAGAACAGTGAGTATACCGACTACTTTATGTACACCGTAGGGCCACTGGCGCTGCTCTACATCTTCTACGAAATCATGAAGCTGAATGACAAAGCTGCGCGGCAAAAAATGATAGCTGCCATGGTTTTTATAATCTTTAGCATTTTCTTCTGGGCATTTTTTGAGCAGGCGGGCGGGTCGCTGAGTTTGTTTGCATTGAATAATCTGCATGACACTGTAGCAGGTATAAAAATTGACCCAAATGCAGTTAACAATTCGTCCAATTCGGTGTTTGTTGTTATCCTGAGCCCACTGGCAGGGCTGCTGTGGCTGTGGCTTGCCAAGAAAAAGATAGAGCCCAATACGGTTATTAAATTCGGCATTGGATTCTTGTTTGTCAGTGTTTCTTTTTACCTCTATTACTACACCCGCTTCTTTGCCGATGCTTCCGGAAAAACATCGCTCGACCTGTTTACATTTGCCTATCTGGTGAGTACGCTGGGCGAGCTGTGCCTGTCGCCCATAGGGCTGTCGCTGATGACCACGCTTGCACCCAAGCCCCTGCATGGTATGATGATGGGTATGTGGTTTCTGGCGAGTGCCTATGGGCAGTATGCCGCAGGTATACTGGGTGCTGCTATGTCGGAGGTAGGTGAAAATGCTACACAAACAGAGAAGCTAATGGCTTATACTGATGGCTATAAAAACCTGGCTATCTATGCACTGATAGCAGGTGTGGCGCTGATTGTTATTTCTCCGCTGATTCGTAAGTTGATGCACGATGTGCATTGATAGGTGTATATCGTAAAATGTAGTGTGGGCTGTGTTTACCACCCCAGCCGTAAAAAA
>JAIOYR010000088.1 GCA_021740995.1 Taibaiella sp. | reverse complement strand
ATTTTTAAAAATCCGCTCGGCTAACTCACCTTTTCTACCTCTCAAAGAACTGCTACACCCATCCCGTTTCCGTTAAGGGAGTGCAAAGATATAACTCCATTCCCACTCAGACAAATCATTTCTGGTTTATTTTCAGAAATAAATAAATGCACTGTGTAATGAAGCTGACAATGGCATTCAACTAACAGCTCTATGCTGCGCCTGCAGGGCATTTCACAGCAGTAACAACTGTTAATGATGCGCGTGGAAATCTATCATTATATGCCTGTAACATTTAGTACTTTAGTATACCAATCCCATCTGCACTCCAGTATTACTCCATTACCCTACTATTGGTGTAAAGAATGCCCGATAAAAACGGGCAAATTACTGTTGAAACTGATAATGACTATTCTGGTCAGTTACCGTATTACTGTACTGAATAAAGAAGCGCAGGAGTATTGTTATAGCCTTACCTGCGGCGGAAGGAACATTGCTGCATTGCCGCGGTTGCGAATCACATCGCGCACAAGTGTAGATGAAATGGTAGAGTAGACGGGAGAACAGGTAAGATAAACTGTTTCTATATCCGGAGCCAACATACGATTCATATCAGCAATTGCCTTCTCGTATTCAAAGTCACTGATGTAGCGTATGCCACGCAGTATATAGTTTGCTCCCACACTGGTACAGAAGTCAACGGTGAGCCCCTCGTAACTGGTCACCTCTATACGACTATCATTGCTGAAAATATCTTTTATCCACCCTGTACGTTGTTCTATAGAGAACATAGGTTGCTTTGATGCATTGATTCCCACTCCTATTATCAGTTTATCGAAGAGCGAAACGGAGCGTTGTATAATGTCTACATGCCCCAGGGTTATGGGGTCGAAAGTGCCGGGAAACAGACAGATGCGTTGCATATTACAAATCTGGTTGAGTAAAAAAGGTAAAAACGGTAGTGCCGTAGTTTTTTATACGTCCAAAACGGGGATGTTTCTGGTAATCGTTTCTGGGTGTATGCTCGAGCACAAAGGTACCACCGGGTAATAGTAATTGTTTTTCGAACACGAGCCTGGGGATATCATCTATTATATCAAGCGCATAGGGCGGACCGGCAAATATGAAGTCATACTGTTCTGTGCATTGCTTCATAAACTTGAAGACGTCGCCTTTGATTATATGCATCTTGTCCGTCAGACTAAGCTCTGCTGTTGTTTTCTTTATAAAATCTATAGTAAGCGAATCACGCTCTACCAAAGTGAGATCTGCGGCACCGCGCGATGCAAGTTCGTAACTGATACTGCCTGTACCACCAAAGAGGTCAAGCGTTTTGAGACCTTCTATATCTATACTATTACTGAGCATATTGAACAAGCCTTCCTTCGCTACCTCGGTAGTGGGACGGGCGGGTATGCGTGCCGGCGGACTGAAACGTCTGCCTCCAAAAGTGCCTCCTACAATACGCATGAGAGAAGTTGATTGGCCAGAGAAATAGCAGGCTCCCAGCGCGCATGTATAGTGAGGCCGTTACCTGCTTTGATATTGGCGAAATATTGCGTCAGATCATTTACTATGTCATAGTCGGTACCTGCCAGAGCGTTGCAGGAAATATTGAGCTTGGCGGCATCAATATAATTCTCGCTACATAGCTGCCTTATGGCATAGGCGATATCCTCGGCGCAGGCATGATCAAATACCTTGTGCCAAAGCAACTGACTATAATTGTGCAGTGTAGCTATAACCTGCTCGCTGCTGATGCAGCACTGCAAATGCAGGCTTTGCACCTGCGGAGTAGTAAGTTGGTATGCTGACAATGGAAGGAAAGTAGCCTTCCTGAAGTTTATCTTTATGAGCTCAGAAATATTGAGCGGGATGGCAGAAAGATACATAGCCTTATCATTTGCCAGAAGTGTGGTAATTATAATGTCGCGCTGCTCCACAAAAAAGAGTTTTGAAAGCCAGTCTTTAGCATGGCTTTCGGCATAGAGCTCGTCAGGTACTATCAGGTTTTTGCTACTACTTATGAATACTCCCTTTACCTTCTCGCGTACGCTTAGCAGTGGCTCATTGGCAAAAGACTGCTCAAAAAAATCGAGATCCCATACCGGTTTGGTAGCTGCATACTCTGTATAATGAATGGTGAGCAACTCTTTGGTGATGCTAAAGCCGGCTATGAACAGACCGCGCTGCACCAAAACACAAAATACCAATGCCACCCGCGAAGATAACGAGGGATCTTCGCGTACATTATATACCTGCTCGTTGATATTGGTATTAATTGTTGCCATAATTAACAGCACAATTATAAGAAAATGTAGCTGGAATTGATTAAATATCTTTTGGTAACATAAGAACGAGGTATCAAGGATATGAAAAATACCGTCTGAAATGACAAGCATTGGCGATGAATTGAAATTAGCACTATTTTTACAGCAATATCAGCACTACTGTTATTTTCAACCAGGCTCCGGCTACACAAGACATTAAAGTAAAAAAATGATAGAAATAAAGAATATCAGGAAAAGTTTTGGGGATAAGGTAGTGCTGCACGATGTATCGGCTACGATGAAGCCCGGAGATACAAGCCTGATAATAGGTAGTAGCGGCAGCGGCAAAACGGTGTTGATGAAGATAATGATAGGTCTGCTGCCGGTAGATTCAGGGTCTGTATTTTATGAGGGAAGGGACATCACTACCATGCCGGAAAAGGAATTGAAGGAGCTGAGAATGCAGGTCGGCATGCTCTTTCAGGGCAGTGCACTGTTTGACAGTAAGACAGTAGAAGCCAATGTGATGTTTCCACTGGACATGTTTACAAAATCGACTTATAAAGAGAAACTGAAACGGGTAAATGAAGTACTGGACCGTGTGAACCTGAAAGATGTAAATAAAAAATTCCCCTCGGAGATAAGCGGAGGCATGAAAAAAAGAGTAGCTCTGGCACGTGCCATAGTGCAAAACCCGAAGTATTTGTTTTGCGATGAGCCAAATTCAGGTCTAGATCCACAGACATCACTGGTTATTGATAAATTAATTAAGGAACTTACTAACGAATACAAAACTACAACCGTCATAAATACACATGACATGAATACGGTAATGGAAAGCGGTGATTACATACTCTACTTATATCAGGGCAACAAGCAATGGGAGGGGTCTAATAAAGAGATAATCTTCAGTAAAGACGAGCGCCTCAATTCGTTCATTTTTGCTTCTGAGTTCCTGGCTAAGGCTAAAGAAATGAGCATGATCGAAGCGAAAAAATAATTATCTACACATTATCGGTTTTCTGCTATTTTTATGGCACAATGACAAAAATGAAATAAAATGCATTTTAAAATAAACCTTACACTTGTAAGTGTACTCTTAATTGTGTTGTTTTTTAATATTCCGTTTTATAAAAACTGGTTAAATACTAACTTGTTGGGTCCTAGTTTCGACATTTTCACCCTATCGAAACAAATGGATTTGGAACAACGGAAGGTGAACCGCTTTGGTTATTCATATGCTGTATACCAGGACTTTGTAAAAAAACTGAAACAGGCAAAAGTAGCAGACCCTGTAATATTACTACCCTCTGACGCATATATGAAGGCCGGAAAGGTAAAGGATTTTCTAATAGTTGAACCTGCAATATTTTACTACTTCACCGGTATAAAATGTGTACTGTATGATAGCCCCAATGTAGAAAAAGCAAACTGCAGTATTGTTTCAGACGGTAACGGAAAGGTACTGCTGCGAAAAATTGCAAACAAAGTAGAGTTGGAAAGCATTATATCCGATTTTAAAAAATACAAATAACCACAACTGATGAATATTACAGGTCTTATATGCATATTGCTTGCTCAATACTTATGTGGCTATGGTATGCTGCGGCTTTTGAAAGTACAACTTGCCGCTGTTCCTGCTTTTTGCATGTCTATGATTACCGGTATAGCCATAATCTCGCTGGTGCCATGCATCCTCCAGCTATTGCATATTGAAATAATTGCAAAAAATACGGCAATAGGTATAGGCTTGACGAGCGCAATATTCAGCATACCAATTATTGTGTTTTTTAAGAAACCACAATTCGGCAAAATAAGCCTTCCACAGTTGTATGAGTTACCGTTTATTATTGTATTTCTATTATTTGTCATCATCAGTTCATTTCGTTGTTTTTACTTCCCCCCTACCCCACGCGATGTGCTGGCAGGAGCAGAACTACTTGCCGAGTTTACCGTACGCGAAAAAACTATGCTGAATTCTGTTTTTGATATTGACCTTAGGAGTACCAATAATCATTTCAAGTCGCCTTTCCTTACATCAATGCAAGTTATCTATAAGCTATTTGTATGTCCTTTTGGTCAGGTGTGGCTCACCACAATCTTTGTGCCATTCCTGATAATGCTATATACTATCCTAAAGGAGAGACTTCATGGATTGGTAGCTTGCTTTCTCCTATTATTATATCTGGCTATTCCGGACATGTTCGCTTATTCTTACATAATGCTTTATGATTACAGCAACATGCTATTTTTCTTTACCGGTTACTACTTTTTGATGCAACACCTAATCCACAAGCGCAATACAGATTTTGCACTTTCTGTGCTGCTGCTGGGTATAGCCACCTATATTCGTGTAGAGACATTAGTACTTATAGGATTTGCTGCGCTAATGCCTGCGTTTATCTATTACAAAGAAAAAGTGCCAATAAAAACGATTCTTATTAAGGGCGCTATTCTTATGGGTGTATCTGTATTCTTTTATGTTCTGTGTATGAACATATTCATTGCTAACATAGTACCGGTGAGCTTGGATACTACTGGCCAGTTGAATAAAAATCTGGGCGACATATCCGTATTCTTCAGCAGGATATCATCTATAAATGAACTAATTATCTTTTCAGAGAAAGGCATACTTGTATACGGGTATTTTATCTATATGTTTATCATTCTGGTGTTACTGGATTTGGTGCTCATCAGAAAATTCAATAAAGAAGCACGAATGGCACTTTATGGAATTGCAGTTGTATATTTTGGATTGGCGTTTCTGGGATATCTGTTACCATTGTTTGACATACTGAATACTACCAAGCGGGGACTATTTAAACTTATACCGCTTATCATCATCTATATGGCCAACAGTGGTTTAGTAATGAAAATATCAGATTACTTAAAAAATCGCGAAAACAGGGTGGAAGAAAAAGGACCATTAAAGCAGGTTGTAGCTGCGCCTGTTCAAAAGGTGAAGAAAAAATAGAAACTGCCTACCGTACAACGAAAACGCCACATGTAGCAACATGTGGCGTTTTATTATAAAATATTGGCGACTATTTTACTGTACAGGCAGCAGATCCTCCCAAAGTATCGGTATATCCCTTTCTGGCTTGTTCACAAAAAGACTTGGCAGTATTTTTATCTACATCATTTGCCTGTAGATAAACAGTATCTAAAATTGGGGTTTTGATAGTATCTGTAGCGGTATATACATATTTAATTTTAGTCACAAAACAGGTACATCTCCAATCGCCATAGGGGTTATCATCCCCTTTGTTGCAGGATGCCAGAAATGCAAATGCGCATAATAGTAGGGCCGGTACCGTCAATAGTTTTTTCATACAGTGTTATTTTATGTGGTAAATGTAAGGTATATTTTAAAAAATAAAAATAGGGATCTTGGTATTTGCAAATTAACGGTTCACATTTTTATCTTACCTTTGCGGAAATTTTTTTATAAAAAACCATATATGAGTACAATGACGCGTTCGAAAATCGACTTTAAGTTGCCTTACAAAGTGAAGGACATCAGCCTCGCAGAATGGGGCCGTAAAGAGATCAGGCTTGCAGAAGCCGAAATGCCGGGGTTAATGGCTATCCGTGCTGAATATGGTGCTACAAAACCATTGAAAGGTGCACGAGTAGCGGGTTGTCTTCACATGACCATTCAAACGGCCGTGTTGATAGAAACCTTAGTGGAGTTGGGAGCAGAGGTTAGGTGGAGCTCATGCAACATTTTTTCAACGCAAGATCATGCAGCTGCTGCAATAGCTGCTGCTGGTATTGGTGTGTTTGCATGGAAAGGTCAGAGCCTCGAAGACGCAGATTGGTGTATTGAGCAAACGTTGTTCTTCGGCAGCGAAGACCGTCCGCTGAATATGATACTTGATGACGGTGGGGACCTTACAAACATTGTACTGGATCATTATACAGAACTGATTCAGCACATCAAAGGTCTGAGTGAAGAAACTACAACCGGTGTACACCGTCTTTACGAAAGAATGCAGAAAGGCACACTGCCAATGCCTGCAATCAATGTAAATGACTCGGTTACAAAATCTAAGTTTGATAACAAATATGGTTGTCAGGAAAGTCTGGTAGACGCCATACGCCGTGCTACGGATGTAATGATGGCAGGTAAAGTGGCTGTAGTAGGTGGATATGGTGATGTGGGTAAAGGAAGTGCATTGTCGCTGCGTGGTGCAGGTGCACGTGTAATTGTTACTGAAATAGACCCAATATGCGCTCTTCAGGCTGCCATGGACGGATTTGAGGTAAAGAAAATGATCGATGCTGTAAAAGAAGCTGACATCGTAGTTACCGCATCTGGCTGCCGTGACCTGATAACTGAAGCACATTTCCGCTCCATGAAGGATAAGGCTATTGTTTGTAACATTGGTCACTTTGATATAGAAATAGACATGGCATGGCTTAATGATAATTATGGAAACACCAAGGATACTATAAAGCCTCAGGTTGATCTATATAATATAGAAGGAAAAGATGTGATAGTGCTTGCTGAAGGTCGCCTAGTGAATCTGGGATGTGCTACCGGTCATCCTAGCTTTGTAATGAGTAACTCTTTCACAAATCAGACACTGGCACAGATAGAGTTGTGGACAAACCACGCCAGCTACGAAAACAAGGTGTATGTATTACCAAAGCATCTGGACGAGAAAGTAGCCCGTCTGCACCTTGCAAAAATTGGTGTGGTTCTGGAAGAACTTACTACTGAACAGGCTGAATACCTGGGTCTTCCAAAAGAGGGACCATACAAGCCTGAAATGTACAGATACTAGTTGTAAACATTTCATTACAATGGTAGTCCGCTACCGGAAAATAACTACAAAAGTCCCGATTATCGGGACTTTTGTAGTTATTGAGATTTTAGTGATGCAAAGTGAAAAAAATATCTTTCTAAATAGAAACATGGAAATCATTTTACCAATTCCAAATGCCAAATATATTTCCTATTTTGCAGTCTGTATATTTTAACTAAAAATACTTCAATATGTATTTGAATGGTACCAAGTACGCTACCCTTACTTTAAGTTGTTTCTTATCGTTATCGCTCTTAGCGAAAAATGCAGTACCTACTGTGGGTCAGGGTGCTCAAAAGCCTTTGAGTTTTATAGAAAACAAAGGTCAGATGACTGACGTCAACGGCAAGCCGCAAAGTAAAATTGCTTATACGCTTTCTACGCCAGGAATGAACCTGTATATCGGCAATGGTGAGTTGCATTATCAGTTCAGAAAAACGGAAGGCGGCGATTATGCTTCTGCGCACATTAAGACCTATGGGATGGATGTAACACTGCTTGGTGCCGATAAAAATGCAATAGTAACAGCCACAGAGCAGCAGGCATACTACGAAAACTACTATACTACCAACGCTTCAAACCCCAACGGGATAACTGCACATAGCTACAACAGAATAACTTACAAGGATGTGTACCCGGGTATTGACTGGGTGCTTTATGTAAAAGGTAATGAAGTAGAATATGATTTTGTGGTGCGCCCCGGTGCGGATGCGAACCAGATAAAACTACAATATGGTGGCGCTACAAGGCTGAGCATCACAAAAGACGGTGGTATAATTGCTGAAACCCCAATGGGAAAAATTCAGGAAAAAACACCATATGCTTATGATAAAAATACCGGCAAACAAGTTTCCGCTAAGTTTATACTGCATAATAATGTTGTGAGTTTTGCAACCGGCAAGTGCAGTGGCACACTAACCATAGACCCACTAATATTGTGGAGCACCTACTTTGGTGGCACCAATGAAGATGTGGCTACCTGTGTGAAAGTAAGTGGTGGAGGCAACATATATGTGGGCGGTTATAGCTCATCTACAACGGTTGGCTTTGTTGGTACTGGATTTATGATAGACAATACTTTTGGTGGTGCTTTCGATGCATTTGTAACAAAGTATGATGCCACAGGAGTTCGTCAGTTTACAACCTACTTTGGTGCCGCAGGCAATGACCGTGGCACTAGTCTGGCTATAGATGGTACCGGCGGCGGTATATACCTTGGAGGTTTTACAACTGGCTCAGGCGGCCTTGCTTCACCAGGGGCATACAGGGGCACTAATAGTGGTCTGGTAGATGGTTTTGTCTTTAAAATTAACAACAATGGCACCAGACAATGGGCCACTTATTATGGCGGCCCCGGCAATGATTACGTAAATGGCGTAACCTGTGATGCAGCAAATAATGTCTACATTACCGGCCGCACTGAAAGCGCATCCATGATTGCAACTGCAGGTGTATTTCAGGCTACCCGTAGTGGTGCTGCAGATGCATTTGTTGCTAAATTTAACGGCCCATCTGCAACCGGTACAATTATTTTTTCCAGTTACTACGGAGGTACAGGTGTAGATGAAGGTGCAGGCATAGCTTGTGACGGATCTAACAACGTAATTATTACCGGTCAAACAAACAGTATAGTTAATATTGCAACTGCAGGCGCCCACCAAACCACTCTTGGTGGCGTAAATGATGCGTTTGTAGGCAAACTGAATACGACAGGTACAACCAGACTATGGGGTACCTACTTTGGTGGCAGTGGCACAGAGCAGGGCACCGAAGCGGTTTGTAATACGATTACAGGAGCTGTAGGGATAATAGGCTATACAACAAGCACTTCTGGAATTGCCTCAGCCAATGCTCATCAAACTACTTATGGTGGTGGCGTGCAGGATGCGTTTGTATCTTATTTCACATCCGCAGGAGCAGTAGCATGGAGTACTTATTATGGTGGTTCGGATCTCGATTACGGTGAAACCATTTGCCTGGATCCACAAAGAAACATTGTGATAGGTGGTGGCACGTTCAGTACGAACGGTATTGCAAGTACTATCAGCTTTCAACCTACCATAGGCGGTAATTACGATGCATTTGCGGCCAAGCTAACACCATTGGGTCAACGCATGTGGGGTACCTATTTCGGCAATACACTATATGATTATGCCTTTGGGGTAGCATGTGATAATGCCGGACAGATAATACTGGCAGGACATACTACCAGCACAGCGGGCATATCTTCAATAGGCGCTTCGCAACCTGCATACGCAGGCGGCACCTACGATGCCTTTGTAACCAAGTTCAGACCCGATACGTTTGTTGTCATCAACCAGCCCTACACCGATACTTTGGTGTGTGCAGGCGGCCAGCTTCGTCTCAACTATACCGTAAATGCGAACTTCATGCCCGGCAATATATTTACTGCACAATTGTCGGACGCATCCGGCAGTTTTGTAGCTCCTGTAAATATTGGAACTGCGGCGGCTGTTGGGTCAGGTAATATTATTTGCACTATTCCAATTGGCACCACATTGGGCAGCGGATACCGTGTACGCATTACATCGAGTACACCTGCGTTTATATCTCCGGATAACTTTGTAAACATAAGAGTTATAAGCGCGCTGCCTGCAGTAACACTAAGTGCCAACACTCCTGTATGTGTGGGCAATACACTCAGTCTATTCGCTACAGCTACCTGGTCTATATCGAGCTATAACTGGACCGGACCAGCCAGTTATGCCGCAGCATTACAAAACCCAACCCGTCCATCGGTAACACTGTTACATGCCGGCACATATACACTAACAACTGTGCATAATGGATGCCCTAACAATGTAAATACTGTAGATGTAGTAGTAAACGATGTCATTCCTGCTTCGCCTGTTGCATTTGCCAGTGCGCTCAATTGCGATGGAGGCACCTTGTTCCTTTATGCTGATACAGGCTCAACGATTCCGGCTACTTACTCATGGACCGGACCGGGCGGGTTTACATCAACCGACCAAAACCCGATAGTAAGCCCTATATCAGGTGCAAGCGCCGGCAGTTATCTGGTAATAGATACCGTAGATGGCTGCGCCTCTCTGCCTACATCCGTTATAGTAGCTATTACACCCACAGTGCCGGTATCTGTAAACATTGTATTAAGCCCTAACGATACAGTATGTGGAGGTGACACCGTAAGCTTTATGGCATTTGCTGTAAACGGCGGCATTTCTCCTGCATTCCAGTGGATGAACGGAGCATTTCCTGTGGTAGGAGCTATCTCCAACTCATGGTCTTCTACTAGCCTTACCGACGGAGCTATGATATCGTGCATGCTTACCAGCAATGCTCAGTGCCCATCACCAGCAACGGCTACCAGCAACGTTATAAAAATGAATGTGATAACTAATGAGCCTATTGTGAACATCTTTGCGTTACCGGGCACTTCAGTTCCGCCGGGCGATAGCGTAACATTCTACTCTACTGTATACAACGTGGGTGTAGGTGCTACTTACCAATGGCAGCGCAATGGTGCAGACATAAGTGGTGCTACCAATAGCACTTATAAACTGTACAATGTAACGCGCTTCGATACCATTTCGTTGATTGTAACTTCTACAATGGCTTGTGCTACTACCAACTTTGCAAAAAGCAATAGTCTGGTGGCGCACCCGAACACATCTGTTGCCGAAGTATCGACTCAGCTATACAACATAGAGCTGTTCCCTAATCCTAACCCGGGCAATTTTACAATAACCGGAGATATGAGTGTATCTGGTGCTAATGATGTTTCTATTGCGGTATTAAACCCACTTGGACAGGTAGTTTATACCGACCATGCAACACTACAAAATGGCAAACTGAATAAAAACCTGAGCGTAGATAATTTAGCTTCCGGCATTTACCTGCTTCAGGTATCCGCAGATGGCAGCAGCAAGACACTTCGCTTCTCTGTTCAACGGTAATTTATTTATTACTTCCACTTTTCTCTGACCCTGTGCGCTTGCACAGGGTCATTTTTTTTGCCGGTATTCCTGTACTGAGAACAAAATATGAATCAGCAAATCGATTCATCGAATTGCAGCTGATATTTTTATACTTTGCGGGATATTCTACAGAACTTGCAGGAAAGTCAGGAAAACAAACTAGAAAGAGGATTATCCCTTTGGCAAGCCACATCTATCAATATGATAGATATGGTAGGTATTGGTCCGTTTGTAACGCTGCCCATTATTGTTACTCTGATGCATGGCCCTGCCAGTATATTGGCATGGCTACTTGGGGCATTACTTGCATACATGGATGGTATGGTATGGGCAGAACTCGGCGCCAAATGGCCACAGGCAGGAGGCAGCTACGTGTTTCTGCAAAAAATATTCAACGGGAAAAAATTAGGAAAAATGATGCCCTTCCTGTTTATCTGGCAGACCACCATACAAGCACCGTTGGTAATAGCAAGCGGAGCTATAGGCTTTTCAAAATACTTCTCATTTCTGGTTCCCCTCACGGATATACAAAAGAAAATGGTAAGTGGTACACTGGTGCTGCTACTCATAACCCTGCTATACCGCAACATAAAAAGCATAGGTAAAATATCTGTGTTCTTATGGATCATTACAGGCGGCACCATATTATGGCTTATAATATCAGGCTTAGGTAGCTTCAACGCGGCACAGGCTTTCGATTTTAATTTCGAGGGATTCGACAGCAGCTCTTTGTTGTTTGTTGCACTAGGCAAGTCGTCGCTTAATGCGGTGTATTCTTACCTGGGCTACTACAACGTCTGCCATCTGGGCGGAGAAATAAAAGAGCCGGAAAAGAATATTCCCAAAAGCATACTTATTTCTATTACCGGTATCGCCATACTCTACCTGGCTATGCAAACAGTAGTGCTGGGAGTGTTGCCATGGCAACAGGTAGCAGGCTCTGAGTTTGTGGTAAGTGAATACTTTGAGCATATATACAACAGCCACCTGATAGGGCAAATAGCCACAGTACTTATACTGATTATAGCCGCATCCGCATTGTTTGCAGGAATTCTGGGCTATTCTCGTATACCCTATGCCGCAGCACTGAATGGTGATTTTTTCAGTGTATTCGGGAAGGTACACCCCAAACACCGCTTCCCGCATGTATCGTTGCTGGTGATAGGGGGGATAGGATTTTTGTTTAGCCTTCTATTCAGACTTGGAGAGGTGATTACGGCTATACTTATGATGCGGATGCTGGTGCAATTTGTATCTCAGGCTGCTGGTCTTATTGCGTGGCATTACCGCAAGCCGGACATAGCCCGCCCTTACAAAATGCCGCTGTTCCCTATACCTGCATTGCTAAGTATTGCTATCTGGCTCTTTATCTTTTTTAGCAATGACACCCGGTACCAATTATTTGCTGTTGGTATTATTTCATCTGGAGTAATCGCATATTACATCCGGGAAAAGTATTTTAAGCCCCAATCAACATAGAGCGCATAGATATAGAGCCCATATCGAACCGGTCATTGAAGTAGCTTACCTGCTCATTTCTCTGTTGTAAACCAAGTATATAGAAAAGCGGCAGCAAATGGTCGTAGGTAGGGTGTGCCATCTTTGCAGTATTTCCCAGCAACTTATGATAGTTGAGCACAGATGCATGGTCGCCCTTATCTATCCACTGAGTAAATTTTGTATCAAACTCCTGCGCCCAGTCGAAAGCTTTACCGCTACTATTGTTCCAATCCAGTTTGCCCAGATTGTGAACCAGATTACCGCTGCCTATTATCAACACACCTTTATCACGCAACTTGCTTAGCTGCCTGCCTATCTCATAATGGTAAGATGGTGGCTGGTCGTAATCCAGGCTTAGCTGAAACACCGGAATATCGGCAGCCGGGTACATGGGCAACAATACACTCCAGGTGCCATGATCCAGCCCCCAGCTATCATCAGATAGCACAGGCGTATGGGTTACCAAGTTAGAAGTTGCTAGTGCAAAATCAGGTGCGCCGGGAGCCGGATATTGAGCATCAAATAATGCTTTGGGAAATCCACCAAAGTCGTGTATTGTTTTTGGCTTGCTATTGCCCGTGACTTTAGTACCCTTCGTAAGCCAGTGTGCCGATACTGAAAGTATCGCCTGAGGTCGGGGTAGTTTTCTACCCATAGCATTCCAACTCTTGCTGTACATATTGTCCTCTATAGCGTTCATAGGGCTTCCATGACCTATAAACATCACCGGCATGCGAGCATCGGGTGCCAGAGATTCGCCAAGTTTGGCTAATGCTGAAAGTGTAGACATACCTGTGATTTGTGCGATGGCTATCAAACCACCAGCTTTTAATATTGTGCGCCGTTCCATAGTGCAGTATTTAGAATCACCTAAACCAAAATTACTTTCACAAAATTACATGTATATACATTCAATTACAAATACATAAAGACAAAAGACTACAATCTAATTTTATAGTTGCTATAATTCCCTACATTTAAGCTATGACTACTGTAGCAATCCCGGCGCATATCATTCATCTGTCTAAAGATAAGAAACTAG